>CADATR010000088.1 GCA_902790885.1 uncultured Eubacteriales bacterium | reverse complement strand
GTGCTCTTCAAGCACTTTGCGCTGGAAGGACGTTGAAACGTGTGTATATATTTCGGTAGTGGAAATAGAACTATGTCCTAGAAGCTTTTGTATGCACCTGATATCAACCCCGGACTCCAGGAGGTAAGTGGCGAAAGAATGGCGAAACATATGAGGTGTCACATGGACATCCGGATGAAGTTTAGCAGTATACTTCCTGACAATGGATCGTACAGACTGATCGGAGATTCGCTTCCCGTATTTGTTGACAAAGAATGAGTTACTATCGTGTATTGATGTCAGAAAACAACTGTAATACTCAGACAATGTTTTAAGTACAGACTCATTATGTATGGAGGCGATCCTCTCCTTGTTGCCTTTGCCCCTAATAACAATGATGCCGGTTTTCAGATCAATATCTGAAGGTGTAAGAGAGCACAGTTCGGCAACACGCACTCCGGTAGCAAATAAAACTTCAAGAATAGCAGTATCTCGCAATAACAGTTTGCGTCGCAGAGAATGAACCTCATTATTGCAATTGCAAATGACGGTTTTGAGAGTCTCCTCGATTAGGTCAAGAGGAATAGTTCGAGGAAGTTGTTGAGGACATTTTATATTAGCGATAATTCTTTTGGTCGGGAGATTCTCTTTTCTTACATCACACAAATAAGTTAGAAAACTATTGATGGAGGCCACTTTTCTCTTGACTGTTCTCGGCGAGTAATCTTCACCATATCGCATGAGCAAAGAGTCAATAACTGAATCATTCAGATCACATATTTTATTAGCATTTGAGAGGGACAGGAATCCATTCAAATCAATATCATACGCTCTAATAGTGTGTGGACTGAGCTGTTTGTGTGAACGACAGTAGTCAAGATAATCGTCAATATACTCTTTAATATACATAGCTTTTCCTCCGATTTGCTTCATAAATATTGTGGACTAGTAAAATATACAATAGGAGCGACAGATTATTCGAAAAAGACGCTGGTGTCTGATAGGCCGTGTTGACCGGGATCCACGCAGAGACTGAAAGCGAGGAAGCGTTCGAATCAAAGACCAGGAAATACCAGGGAGCTCATAGTGCCTCATAATACTCCGTTTTCTTTCGTCACTTCTGACACAATAAGGGACTCTTACATTACAGAAATCACAGCGACATGCTAGATAATGGTTTTTCAATTAGAGAATGGAGGTATGCAGATGGCGGATATAAAGACAAGGTCTGTGAATAAAGGCGATGTGAAAACCATAGACAGAGCAACTAATCTGACATCCCGTCTCAGATCAGCCGAAGTCAGAACAAAGGATCAGGTGGCCGGCCCTGCAGGCAAAGACGGCGGGAACGAATCCCAGTACGCCAACGACAATATGATGCAGATGGGAAAGGACATTGCATATGGATTTGCAAGAGGTATCAGAGATGGCGTATCGAAAGCAGGCTACGGGCTAAAGTCCAGTAGAGATAATATCGATATCAAAATCAAGGCGGACATAATCAGAAAAAACAGAGGTGTGACAGATGGCGCAGGACTCAGTCGTAAAACGTCGGATAAAGTCGGAAAGAGCCGGATAGTATCTGCGGCGAATACAGGGAATGCTGCAAAAGCAAGACGGGCTTCCAGAGAAGCAGGCCGTGCCGGAAGGCAGTCAGCATATGCAGCGGAGGCTGGAAAGAAACTGCAACAGGCCAGGAAACTGGACAAGGCAAGAAGATCGCAGATAGCGACGAAGAAGACTGTAGAGAGGACTGCAAAAGGAGCAAGGATGACCGCAAAAATGGTAATCAGATCACTGAAAGCAATCGCCTCAGCGACCAAGACCCTTGTATCGGCAATAGCTGCAGGCGGAACAGTATGTATAGTTATTATTCTGGTGTGCACGCTGTTTGCTTCGGCGATATATCTCTTTGGGCAGGATCAGTCGGATGAATTCTCTGCAGAGGCACTTGGAACCGGAGACACCCTGATCGTCAGGGTGGCCACTGCCCAGGTAGGCAATCGCGGCGGAAAGAAGTTTTGGTCATGGTATGGCTATGACAGTCGTGTGGATTGGTGTGCCATATTTATCAGCTGGTGTGCAGATCAGTGCGGTTATATCAAAAGCGGTACCATCCCAAAGTTCGCCGGGGTGCCATATGGAGTTGACTGGTTCAAAGGCAAAGGCCAGTTCCAGAAGAGAACATATATCCCGGCACCAGGCGATATTATCTTCATCGACTGGGGAGGCGACGGAACCCGCGATCATGTGGGCATAGTCGAGAGATGTGACGGTAAAACAGTGTACACCGTCGAAGGTAATTCCGGTGATGCATGTAAAAGACAGTCATACACTGTTGGAAGCAAAATCATCTTCGGATACGGCGTTCCGAAGTATTAAGATATAGTGGAAAAGCCATGGGAACTTTTGTGGACCAAGATGTGGGAGGGACTGTTCTTTTACTTCGTGAAAAATGATAACTGAGGACATAAAGAGGACACATCTTTCTGTATAATAGGGGGTGTGGAGGAATACCAATGAACAAGCTGCTGATCGCAGAAGATGAAAGAAAACTCAGAACAGCACTGACAGAATACTTCGAGCAAAACGGATATAATGTCAGTGCGGCCGAGGATGGGATACAGGCAATCAGATCCATAGAGAAGAATGATTTTGATCTTGCGATCCTCGACATCATGATGCCGGGAGTGGACGGATTTCAGGTCTGCAGGGAACTGCGAAGGGAATCGGATATCCCGGTGATCTTTCTTACGGCGCGTACGGCAGAAGAGGATCAGCTCAAAGGGTTTCAGCTTGATGCAGACGACTATGTGACTAAACCTTTTTCTCTTCCCGTACTCAGAGCAAGAGTGGAAGCACTGCTGAACAGATACAAAGGCAAGACGACAGGCCAGCTACTTACGGCACCGGGTATCGTCTGCGATCCACAGGCGCGTATGGTTACGGTGGATGGCATGGCGGTCGACATGCCCCCAAAAGTTTTTTCGCTTCTTATGTTTCTTATGGAGAACAAAGGCAGGATCCTGACCAGAGAGCAGATCCTGGATCGCGTCTGGGGCTCGGATTCGATCATATTCGACAGAGCCGTGGACGGTACCATAAAAAAGCTGCGCCGGCTGCTTGGGGAGCGCTCTGGATACATCCACACGATCATAAAGGTAGGGTATCGGTTCGAGGAGGACAGAAACGATGTTACGGAAGGGTGATAAGGCTCCGTTCATTGCCCGGACCATACTCGTAATGACAGCGGTCTATCTAAGCCTGATGCTGGCAGTGACATGGTGCGTGAAGACGGCGCTCAAAACCGGAAACGAAGCTGGTCAATGGACAGATACGATCGCAGATCTGAAAGTGTTTTATGTTCTTGCCTTATTGATCGTGATAACACTTACTGCGATCCTTATCGCAAGTCATAACAGCTTGATTGAGGATAAGTTCGAGAGTGAGCGTAAACGACGGTTGATGACCGATTCCATGGCTCACGACATGAAGACTCCGCTCAGCATCATCCGCAATTACGGCGAACTTCTTCTTGGGAGTGCAACCCAGGAGAAAAGGGAGGAATATGCCCGGACCATCATCGACGAAAGTAATCGTATGAATGAGGCTGTAGTGAGCCTTCTGGATCTTTCGAAAATGGAAGCGGGGACATATCCGATGGACCTGAACGATTTTCATATCAGGGATGTGATCGAGGAAACGGTCAGGCGATATCGGGTACTCTTTGAGAAGAAAGAAATGAGCGCAGTGATAGATTCTCCGGAAGATCTCAGGATGTTCGCCGATCGAAGGCTTATAACGAGGGCACTTTCCAATTTTATATCCAACGGGATCCATAACAGCAGCCCGGGAACGGAAATGATTATTTCCGCAAAGAAACTGTCAGGCGCTGTTCGTATCCAGGTCCACAACAGTGGACAGCAACTGGACGAGGACACGATGAAGAATATCTGGGAAGCATATTACCAGCGTATCCCGGACTATAATAAGACTGTGGATATTGGCAGACAGTCCTCAGAGAATACCGGTAGCGGTCTGGGGCTTGCAATCGTGCGAAATATCTGTATGCTCCACGGCGGCAGTTACGGATGCGAAAACGACAGCGATGGCGTCACCTTCTGGATGCAGATCAGTTCACAGGAAGATAGGATCGGCAAAATGGATGTGCTCACGGGGCCGGTGACCGGAGTGGCTGGAAGTGTGAACCCGGTGAAGGGGATGGGCTTTATTGCCCTTGGAACACTTATTCAGGGTCTCTTCTGGACCTTGTTCTTCTACGGAAGCTTCATGTCTCTGATACCGTGCCTCTTTGATCCGATAGCTGTGAAGGAAACCCTGATCACGGATACGGTCGGCCTTGCCGCTGCAGGGATAGGTGCAGGCTTCATATTATACGGAGCGATCCTGCTGAGAAAGCATGGATGGCAGGTGAGAAACAATGTGATCGTAGTCATGTGTCAGTTCATACTCATCGGCCTTGCGATGATAATGTCAATAGCCATAGTCATTATGGATGGAAGGTATGAAGCAGTTTCGGACAGTTTAAACCTCATCTGCCTGATTATGGAGACTGTGATATCAACAAGCATGGCACTCATTCTGCTCACACACTTCAGGATGCTATCTGAGATCGCAAAACAATTGGGTATGCTCAGTCGAAGCCGGAGGATGCATGGACAGATGCTTTTGATGACACTCTTTCTCGTGTTGTTTACAGGAATCTCACTATCCGGCATCGCCGTAAATCTACCTTATTCGTTTATGGGAAGTACCTGGTTTCTAATATGCACTGTATCATCTATGTTATGGATTATTGCGAGTCGTAGGATGATAACCTACGATGAGGAGGTGCCGGAATTTGGACAGTATCAGAAAATGGCAGGTCGGGCGTATACGGGAGTTGCAATAGGCATTATCCTGACGGAGATTACATTCTTCGGATGGCAGTCACATGACGATCATACGGCGATGATACTCACCGTCGCTTTCGCCGTATCTGCAGTGATCTGCTTTGTGTTGACCATTCGCTTCAGGCGACTGGAAAACAAGGCAAGAGAAAACCATAATACAAAAGCAAATCTTTAGTACTCGAAGATTCCCCAAGGAGAAATCAAATGGATAAGTACCTTTCTTTAGTGTACCTTTATAACCGTGCCGGATACAGGAAGTTGCTGATCATATTCCTGGCGATCCCCATATGTTATCTTATTATTTTCTTGATAAGAGCAGGCAATCCGGAAGGGGCGAATCCCTTCATGCTCATGGAGCGCGGATTCGGAGGTGTGCCGGGAATCCTCACCCTTATAGCAGCTGTCTTGCTTGTCTACTCTGCGATCATAGACTCCATCAACGGGAAAAAGGCGTTCAAGGCATCTCATGCCACAACAGGATATACGATACGAAGGATATGTATATCTCCCATATCATCATATTTCATCATGGTCGCCTATTCTCTGATCATGATCCTGATCATATGGGCTATAGCTATATCATCGCTATACGTCATAGGCAGAATCAGCCTCACAATGGCCGGAGCAGAAGAGATAGAAGTCAAGATAGCCCTGGGACTTCTCAGGACAAAAACAGGAGCGGCGCTGATACCGATAGCAAATCCTGTCCTGACAGCATTTGACATCGTGGCAGTGATCGCTCTGGCGGGAGAGTGCGCAAGATCCTGTTATCTGGGATGGCACAACGGCTCGCCATCAGCAGGCGTGATCTTTATAGCGGTTCTGATGTTCATTGCCTGGTCATTCGATCTGAATACCGGATATACTCTGCTGCTCATCATCGTTGCTATGCTCTATGCCATGTTCTCCATAGGAGATGTGATCTTCAGAGAGAAGCGTCCTAAAGGGGATCCCTTCAGGGTCAACAAGTACAGCGGGATCATCGATATGGACAGCGACGACTTCGAAGAGGATGTGTTCCTCGAGGTAAATAAGGCCAATGAAGCGTATGAGGCGTGGTCGGAGGAGACTTCCGTTTTGAATAAGTATGGAAGGATCAAGAGCAAAGGCAACGGTAGACTTCGGGACAGATTCAGCCTGTTCAAGCTGAGACGAAGATACATGCCTATAGGAAGCAATATGGAAAAAGCCAACTTCTTTCTTGGTATCTGCATTTGTCTTGGAATAGTTGAGCATCTATTGTTTTTTGTCAGGTATTTCATGCAGATCAAAGTGATATCGAGGAGCATAAAGGGAGCGACAATAGAACCAGGCGTATCCATGCCGTACTTTTCAGAGCTTCTGGCTCATACTCTGTACGGCTACATTGCGGCCATCCTCGCTGTGTTCATAGTTCAGGCGTATTGGAACTATGCTTACTACAACAAAGAAACCAAAAGTGTATATGTGATGAAAAGATTGTCAGATAGGAAAGAATACCCACGGACTATATGGGTAGCACCATTTATTGAATCGATGATCATACTGATCATTATGATCGTGAACCTGGGTGTGGATCTTGGAATCTACATTTTCGGGACACCGGACATCGCTCTTCGTCAGGATTATCTGATGAACATACTATGATTACAGGAGGCTTACAATGATCGAATTTAAGAATGTATCGAAAAAGTACAAAGATAAAACAGCGCTGTCAAACTGCTCTCTTAAGATCCCGAAGGGAGAGATAATCGGCCTCTTCGGAGCTAATGGCGCAGGCAAGACCACATTTATGAAATGCCTTATGGGATATCTTAAGTTTGATGGTGAGATCACTCTTGACGGAGAAAAGATCGACGGGAGCAATATATCCAGACTATCTTTTGCAACAGGTGACCACTCATTCTTCCCTACGATCACAGCAGATGATCATAAGTGGTTCTACAAGATGCAGTTTCCAAAGTTCAACGAGACCAGATATGAAGCGCTTATGGAATTCTTTGAACTACCGACAAATAAGAAGATCAGTGAATTTTCCCTGGGGCAGCAGAACCAGTTTGAAGTCGTCCTCGCCATCAGCCAGGGGGCTGAGTATATCATCATGGACGAGCCATTTGCAGGAAACGATGTTTTCAACAGAGAGGATTTTTATGAAGTCCTGATAAGCGTAGTCGATAAGAACGAGACGGTCATAATCTCCACTCATCTCATTGAGGAGATCGCAGACTACATCGACAGGGCGATCCTAATCAGAAAAAGTGAGATCATAGACGACCTCAGCGTAGAGGAAATCGAAAAGTCCGGTAAGACATTAGTAGATATCGTAAAGGAAAGATATGATTACCGGGCGGATCGTATTAACAAGGCCATTACTGAAATGCAGTAGCGGGTGGGAGACAGGAAGATGAGA
>CADATR010000087.1 GCA_902790885.1 uncultured Eubacteriales bacterium | reverse complement strand
TATTAGCGAATAGCGTTGAAATCCTGTACAATTTGAGTATATAAGAAAAAGTGGAACTGTAAGCATTACAATTAAGCATATAAGCATTTAATTAAGCACAAAAGAAAGTGAGAACTGTACTATGAAAAACCTTGGTTTTGGAATGATGAGACTGCCGGTACTTAATGGCAATCCGACAGACTTTGACTATGATCAGCTCAATAAGATGGTAGATGCATTCCTTGAAGCGGGATACGATTACTTCGACACGAGCTTTGTTTATCATGAAGGCAAGAGCGAGGAAGCAGTACGCAAATCCCTCGTCGAGAGACATCCGCGAGATTCATTCAGAGTCGCTACGAAGTTCCCTTCATTCATTCCTATGTCTGAAGAGGATGTAGAAAAGACCTTCGCACAGCAGCTTGAGAATGTAGGCGTTGAGTACTTTGACTACTATCTTCTGCACAACCTGCAGACCGTATGGTATGACGGAATTGAAGGCGCAGGCGACGGATACTTCCTGTCAGAGCATCTTTTTGACCATGCTAAGGCCTGGAAAGAGCAGGGCAAGATAAAGCATCTCGGATTCTCATTCCATTCATCGCCGGCACTCCTCGACAGAGTCCTGAATGAACATCCTGAGGTCGAATTCGTGCAGATCGCTCTTAACCCGATCGACTGGGACAGTGAGTTCGTCGCAGCCAGAGAATGCTATGAGATCATCCGCAGGCATGGCAAGGATGTCATCGTGATGGAAGCTGTCAAGGGCGGCGGACTGGCTAAGCTTCCGGCACCGGCAGAAGAAGTTCTCAAGGCGGTACGCCCTGACAAGTCGATCGCATCATGGTCGATCAGATTCGCGTCCCAGCTTGAGGGAGTCATTGCGGTACTTTCCGGCATGTCAACACTCGAGCAGGTGATCGACAACTGCAGGACGGCAAATTAAGCAGAGCCTCTGAGTGAAAAGGAGACAGAAGCGCTCTGGGAGGCAATGGGGATCTACAGAGACAATACACTTATACCTCGCTCAGAACTCGCGAAGTACAGCGGCCTGACATGGAACGGGGTCTCGGTAACGGGCATACTGCAGGCATACAGCATTTGCCTTGTACAGCCTGATCCGGGCTTTGCGGATGACAACAACTACTTCAAGAACCAGCTGGCAGAGCATGCGAATCTGGATATCCACGGTGAACTGCCTGCGCAGGAAGTAATCAGAGCAGACGGAGTCAACGCGACACACATCGTCGCGGAAGCAGTCGACTTCCTGCAGAAGAATACCTTCTAGACTGAAGGGGACCCGGAATATACAAGCCGGCCCCGGACGGTGAACAGTTTTGTGAAAATGTCTGTTTGCGGAAAGATGCGGACAACGATTCGTTAAAGGATCGAGCCGCATCTTTTTCAATTGAATAACAGGTGTAAAATGGTAAACTCTTTTGGATATACTTATGGATACACTGTGTGAGGCTGCCTTTTGATATCAGGAAGTCCATAAGACTTTGCGTCTCCAACGAGACGCTGGAAAATAAGGATGTAATAGCTTTGTGGAGGGACACAATAATATGACGAGATGGATAAGACATTTATATCAGCCGGCACTTCCTTTAGGAGATGACGGAAGAAGGGTCACAGGCTCTGCCGAACATATAGAGTTATCGCGCCGGGGAGCGGCGGAAGGCATGGTTCTTCTTAAAAACGAGAATAGTATCCTTCCTGTCAGGAGGGGCTCCAGGCTTGCCCTGTTCGGCAAGGCTGCGATCGATTATGTAAAAGGCGGAGGCGGCTCCGGAGATGTTACCGTAAAATATACACGCAACTTTTACGAGGGTATGAAGATCAAGCATTCTTGTTCCGCTGAAGACCGAGTTGGTCAGAAACTTGCTGGCTGCGACAATGATTACAGTTGCGGCCAGGGCCAGGCCGAGTTCTTTCAGACCCTCTTTTCTGTTATCCATTCTGAGCCTCCCCCTTTACGATTCTCATTAAGTCCCTATAAATAGTATAATATATTAACTTACGCCAATATCGTATACACCAAAGGAAGAAATCTGCAGATAATAATCACGGTTACGCCCAGACTATCCAGAGATAGACATATCCGACCAGAACGGCAACAAGTGTATACGGAACACCTATCTTCATGAACTCCCTGAATGAAACCTTATAGCCCTCGCTGCTGAGGAGGCCTACTGCGGCGATATTCGCGGAAGCGCCTATAGGCGTTATGTTGCCGCCGAGTGTTGCGCCCGAAAGCAGTCCGAAGTACAGAAGATACGGGTCGACACCCAGTGACGATGTTACTGCGGTAAGAACCGGAAGCATGGTGGCAACATACGGTATGTTGTCTACGAATGCCGATATCAGGACAGAACCCCATACGATGATCGTGTACAGCAGGAACAGATCGTTTCCGCCCGCCTTTACGATCAGATCCGCTATGTCGTTGATGAGGCCCGCGTTAGTGAGCCCTCCGATGACTACGAAGAGACCGGCAAGGAGCCCGAGGGTCCCGAAGTCGAGAGTCTTCACGGAGGCTACGGTGTCCTCAGTGTTGCGGTCTCTGGCGGTGTCAATGATGATGGTGATCACAGCGAGCACGCAGCAGATAACTCCGTTTGTGATATTCGGTGTGCCCGGTATGAAAGATGCTGTGATAAGCGCCGCTACCATGAGTATCAGCATTACGGACGGCAGATAGTCATTGACTTCGGTCTTTTCAACCGAAGTGACAGGATCGCGGTAATTTCTGAAAAGCACCAGCATTACAGGGATGGTGGCAAGCGCTCCGAGCTCTACCGCAAAGAAGATGCCCGGGCGGCCGTTCATCCAGAAGAAGTCCATGAAGTTCATTCCCGCATAGTCGCCCAGCATGATGGACGTAGTATCGCCGACAAGCGTGGCAGCGCCCTGCAGGTTGGACGATACTGAGATCGAAAGGATCATCCCGACAGGATCGATCTTTAATTTTTTGCATATGGCAAGTCCGATCGGCGCAACGATCAGTACGGTGGATACATTGTCGATGAAGGCGGATATTATGCCGGCAAAGAGCGACATGCGTATGGTTACCCACATGGCGTTTTTGCTCGTTGACAGCAGCATGTCTGCCAGAAGGACAGGCATTCCTGAATCTATAAAATAGTAGACGATGATCATCGTTCCGGTGATCATCAGAAGAACGTTCCAGTTGATTACTGACGGCAGCATGGATACCGGCAGTATGCCGGCGGCAACAAAGATAACAGCGGCCGACAGAGCGGTATACGGCCTGTATTTAGGCGCCGCTATCATGAGAACGTACATCAGTATAAAAAGTATCAAAGCTGCCAGTTTCATTTTCTATGCTCCCAAATGTTTTTGCAACGGTAATATAGTATCACGTTCGGCCTGCAAAATCACGGAAAACAAGGGAACAGAGCACCTCCCCAAAAGGCTGATTCTGTGTTAAACTCTACAGGAAAACGCCGCGTACTCCGCGGCACAGAAGGAGATATAAATGAGACCTGAAGACATAAGAAGGATCAGAAAAAGGATAGATACAACACTCAGCAATTTCAGAAGCGTATACGGATGCTATGTAAACGCCGCGGGAGAGACCGTTACGAACATGGAGATACCCGTGCTCGACATGGGGACAGAAGAGCGCGAGATGTACGCGGCCATATTCAAAAAGGTGCTGTCCGGCAAGCCTCAGAGAAATCAGACCGCGCTGGAATTCCCGACAGAAAAGGTCGGAAACAGCGACGAGCACAGGCTGCTTATGGCTCTCAAGAGTACTCAGCTCAGCGATGAAGGCATGAGGGAGCTGCTGTATCAGAGGATCCGGGAGAATCTCGACATGGACGGCGAGAGCTATGTGATTTTGCTTGCTGCGGACACATACGACCTCATGGCTAAGGATGTCAAAGACGAGGAATGGTCTGAGGAGTCGAATGATCAGTTCGAATACTTCATCTGCGCGATCTGTCCGGTAAAGACATCCAAGGCAGCGCTCCAGTACCTGCCGGGTCAGCAGGAGTTCAGAGGCATTTCCACCGGCACGCTCCTTGCGCCGCCGGCTCTCGGATTCGTGTTTCCGGTGCTGGATGAGGGCGGAGCCGATATCTACAGGGCACAGTATTACACAAAGAGTACATCGGTGAATCACGGGGAGCTCATAACCGCTCTCTTCATGATCGAAGAGCCGCCGATGGCTGCGGATGTACAGAAGGACACCTTCAATTTCACTCTTGCCGAATCTCTCGGAAAGGAGTGCAGTCTCGATGTAGTGACATCTCTGCAGGCCAGGCTGTCGGCGAGGGCAGAGGCCGTTCAGGAGGAGGATCCGTCTGCCGTGCCTGAGATATATATAGAAGATATCGAGGACATCCTTTCGGACAAGGGAGTGTCCGACAAGAGCATAAAGGACTTCGGCGAGTCGATAGGAAAGCGCTTTGACGGAGCGGATTCGCTGTATATAGGAAACATACTGCAGAAAAAGAGCTTTGAGCTGAAGACGCCGGAGACTAAAATAACAACAGATCCTGAGACAGCTCTCAGGATCAGGACCGAAAAGATCGGCGGAGTCACGTACATACTGGTTCCGGCCGGTGAGAGCGTGACTGTGAACGGCGTGGAGATCTCAGTCAAAACCGCGGAATAGAGGTGCGGCTGATACCGCCATACAGCAGTGAGCGACCCGAATATCTGTAACTTGCCTCCGGGAAACCGGAGGTTTTTTCTAATCATTTTCTTATTTTATTCTAATTGCGCTTAAAGGACTCTTTCATATTGACGGATTATCATAAAACCATCAAAGAAAGAGGTCCAAAGAGACCCGCAAACTGTTAGAATAAATAAGGAGGACAAAATGGAAAATTATCAGAAACTCGAACAGATCGTTGAAAAGACAGGATGCAGCTACGAGGATGCCAAGGCAGCTCTCGAGGGATGCGGATGGGATATGATAGACGCAGTCATCAGTCTTGAGAAAGAGGGAAAGATCAGCAAGGAAACAGCTGAAAGCAAAGATGAGCCTATCGATGTGATTCCTGAAGTCACGCTGGATGTAAGAAAGGATGATGCCGGCTCCGGCGAAAAGCAGGACGGCAGCGATAATACCGGCTCCGGCGCTGAAGACAGCCCGAAGCGCAAAAAAGGACTGTGGACACGCATCAAACGCATGCTTATGAACAACAGGATGCTGGTATTCAGGAGCAATGGTCAGAAGATAATCGATCTACCTATCCTGGCACCTATAATAGCCCTGATCGCTTTCTTCTGGGCAACACTGATCATAGCAGCTGTCGCTATGGTATTCGGATACCGCTTCCACTTTGAGGGAGATGATCTCGGAAAGACCAATATCAACAGCACCATGGACAAGGCTACGGATTACGCCGAGAAGGTCAGGAATGACCTTAAAGAAAAAGCAAATGGCAAATAAGATACTGATAATCGAAGACGAAGAAAAGATCGCGCGATTCATCGAACTCGAGCTTTTGCACGAGGGCTATGAAGCAGAGAAATGCGCGGACGGCAGAACAGGACTCGAAAAGGCTGAAAGCGGGGATTTCAGCCTTGTTCTGCTTGATATAATGCTCCCGGAACTGAATGGTCTGGAAGTGCTGAGACGGCTGAGAAGGAGCTCTGACGTGCCGGTCATAATGCTTACGGCCCGCGACGCCGTGATGGATAAGGTGGCCGGTCTGGATCAGGGTGCGGATGACTACATAACCAAGCCGTTCGCCATTGAGGAATTGCTGGCAAGGATAAGGCTGGTGCTTCGCCGCAGACCGGCCGGGGACCGCGGTGCCGGGAATGAGGCTCCGGATGATCTTTTAAGGTGCGGTGAGCTGACACTGTCGGAGAGCCGCCATGAGGTAAAGTACGCAGGCAATGAAATAGAGCTGACGGGCCGCGAGTTTGATCTGCTCAGCACCCTGCTTATAAACAAAAACATAGTGCTTTCCAGGGACCAGCTGCTGGGCAAGGTTTGGGGATACGACTATATGGGGGAGACCAATGTAGTTGATGTATATGTCAGGTATCTGCGCAGCAAGATAGATGAAGTGTACGGAGTCAGCCTCATCCAGACCGTACGCGGCGTGGGTTACGTTATAAGGGATGAATATGAGCAGAGATAAGAGAAAAAGGGAAAAGCCCGTAAGCACCGGTTCGATAGCTTTCAGGATAGGCCTCAGATCGGGGTTCAACCTGCTGCTCCTTTTTATAGTGCTCGATATGGTGCTGTTTTGCGTCATGGTGCTGCCCGGCATCGCTGAAACGACGGGCCATATGGAGATCACCATCGAAAACCCTGAGGCGCTGAGGATGCTGCTGAAGGAGTGGAAGGTGGATGTGCTGCTGAGGGCGGAAGGCCTTCTGGTGGTGCTGTGGGTGCTGCTTGAGACACTGAGCGTGCGCTCTAAGCTGAGGCCTCTTCAGGAGTTCGCCGACGCGGCGCTGAAACTGAGCGAGATCGATGGCGAAGCCGAGCAGCGCTATCAGAAGCTCGAAAGCGCCATCGACAGTCTGAGTCCCTCTGAAGATGATCAGAAGCTGGCGACGGGCGACGCCGAGCTTGCCGGCCTCGAGACCGCGGTAAACAAACTCATGGCCAGGATGCGGGATTCATACAGGCAGCAGGCAAGATTCGTCTCCGACGCCTCGCATGAGCTCCGGACTCCAATTGCCGTTATCAGGGGCTATGCGGACATGCTCGACCGCTGGGGGAAGACTGATGAAAAGATACTTGATGAGTCCATCCAGGCGATAAAGAGCGAAAGCGAAAGCATGCAGCACCTGGTGGAGCAGCTGCTGTTCCTGGCCCGCGGAGACAGCGGACGGACGCCTCTCAATGTTACGGATTTCGACATGTCAGACATGATGAAGGAAGTCTGGGAGGAATCCGTGATGATAGATGAGTCGCACAGCTACACCTTCGAGAACGGCGGGGAGATACCTGCCCGCGGAGATGTTTCGCTTATCAAGCAGGCGGCCAGGATACTTATTGAGAATGCTTCCAAGTACACCCCGGAAGGCGGAGAAATCAAGCTGAGGAGCCTCGTGACAGACGGTCATCCGTCATTTTCCGTGCAGGACAGCGGGATCGGCATAAGCGAAAGCGACATACCGCATATCTTTGACCGCTTTTACCGCGCTGATGACTCGCGTTCAAAGCAGACCGGCGGGAGCGGCCTGGGCCTGGCTATCGCCAAGTGGATAGTGGAACGCCACGGAGGCCGTTTCGAAGTCATTTCAAGAAAGGACATAGGAACACGCATTACAGTGATCCTTCCATAAAAAAGATATCTTTGATGCATGTTCCATCAAAGATATCTTCATCCTCCGGGTCAGATGCGAAAGTGCTCATC
>CADATR010000086.1 GCA_902790885.1 uncultured Eubacteriales bacterium | reverse complement strand
GCCTTGTGGTCCCGGTGGATGTGAGCAGGTTCGACTCCTGCAGGGACAAATGGGGCATAAAAGATGAAGAAGAAAAAGAAAAAAAGCAATAAGAAGGTTATTGACAAGACCACTGTACTTAAGACAAGGGCTGAAATGACGGATGAGGAATATTCAAGGCTGTCAAACAAAGCTGAGGGCAGACTGCAGGAATACCTCTTCTCTGTTTCTTCCCCTGATATGTCAGTGTCAAGCAGGGCCAAAGTGACGGGTGTGATCGCTGAAGAGTTCAGGATCAGGCTTGCAACCGACGAAGCGTTCTTCAATAAGATCAACGGTTTTGTGAACGGCAGGCCGACTGCCACGCCTGCGGAGAGGACGGAGTTTTTCTTCGGTGTCGTGCAGGAGATCTGCAGACAGAACAGAGTGAAACAAAAGCTTGCCGAAAGATACCCGGATGCCTACAGGCTGCCGGAGAACAGAAGAAAGGCAGGCAGAAAGCGCAGGGTCTTCAAGGACCTTTCGGGCAGCTATCGCTGATAGCTGATATGGTTTCAACTGGCGGGGCGGCATATATTGTCGTAATTAATTCTCCAAAATAACGAAAAGCGCATATATCTAAAAAATATCAACCCAACACCGCTGCCCCGTCACGCGAATATATGCAAATGCAAAATGGTAACAATACAGCAGATATCCAAAGAGTATATAAGGCTGAGTTTTGTCAGTTACTATCACTATGTGATACGTGACAACAGGCTTGAGGATATACCGGGCGTTGTAAGGTGTGACGCCAGGAAGTATTGTGTTGTTCCTTTGAGCAGCCTGCCCTTCATAAGAGCAGAGTTCGATGGGGAAATCTATTACAAGACTCCGTTGTGGAAGCTCCTCGGCCAGAGCGAGCCTGAAAAGGCCGAGATAAAGTTCTTCGGACCGGAGCCTGATGTCCCTTCTCTCGCTCTTAAGCCGTATGAGTATCAGAACGAGGGAATAAAGTTCATGATCGACAGGCTCAATAATGAAGGCTTCGTACTGAACGGCGATGGGGTAGGGCTTGGCAAAACACTCCAGACTATCGGAACGATCAAGTGGTTCGTGGAAAACAGGGGCGCGAGAAAGATACTCATCATCTGTAAGAAGTCCATCAAGACTCAGTGGTCAGAAGAGATACGGCGTATTGCTGACTGGCAGAAGGTGCCTATCTTCGTCACGGGAAGCACCAAGAAAAAACGCAGTGAAGCGTATGAGGGAATAAGAAATTCCAGGACGGGGATACTTATAACGAATTACCATAGCTTTCTCAATGATTCGGAAGAGATCAACACGGTCAACTATGACATCTGCGTGATTGATGAAGCGCATTGCATAAAAGGCAAGGACGGTAAGATGAACAACCTCATCGCAGAGACCGTAAGCGGAAAGAGAACGATCCTTCTCACGGGCACTCCGATAATGTCAAGACCCGAAGATATCTACGGCATCGTGAGCATGGTATCACCAAACTTCTTCGGGACGTACGATGCATTCGAGGCCAGATACATGCGAATGGCTGACGGCAAGTTCGGAAGGCAGATGTTCGGCGTTTGGCACCTTGATGAACTTCAGGAGAAGATACAGCGCTTTCTGATAATGCGCAGTGCTGAAGATGTGGCTCTGGAACTTCCGAAGAGGAAGCTAAAGTGCATAACCTGCGAGATGGATTCCCTGCAGAAGCGGATGCATGAGATCGTTTCAGAAAGGATAGAACGTATAAACGAGGAGCTTGATAAGGTCGAGCTCAGCGGGATGCCTCATGAAGAGAAGCTTGCAATGAAGGCAGAGATCGCAAAGAAGATCAATGCGTACAACGCGCCGCTTCAGTTCATAGCCGACGATCCATCCATCTTCCGTTACAGAGACTGGAAAAAGGGGACTGTAAATTATCAGCTGGCCAGGAAGCTTCCCGCGAGCTACAGGATGTCCGAAAAGACCGCAGCACTTCTGGATCTTGTCAGCGAGATAGTAAATGCGGGCGAGAAGGCTATCATCTTCTGTCACTGGGAAACTTCCACGAAGATGCTGTGTGACAGGCTGGAGCAGAACAAGATAACAGTCGTGAGGTATACAGGCAGAGAGGACGATGAGGAACGTGCTGCGAATGTTGATGCGTTTAAAAGCGATCCTTCCGTAAATGTCATGATAGGCACAGACGCTATGGCCGAGGGTCTGAACCTTCAGGTCTGTCCGTTTCTCATCAATTACGAACAGGCAGATACTGACGCTCTCAAGGACCAGCGCTCGGGTCGTATACGCAGGATCGGGTCCAGATATGAGTCTGTATATATCATCGACCTTGTGACAAAAGAGAAGGATTCAAAGGATGTAAAGAAAATGCGGAAGATGACGAGGGATGGGGATATGTCCTCGGGGATCCTTGTTCAGGCGACCGCATAGGCGGGAGGGACCGAATATGCTGCCACTCGGAAACAATATAAGGCGGATGCTCAGGAAAAAGAAGATGAGCAGGCGTGAGCTCGGTGATCTGCTCGGGGTCTGTGAGGGCTCGGTATCACGGTACATCTACGGTGAGCGTGAGCCGAATCTTTCCCAGCTTGTAAAGATGGCAGATATATTCGGGGTCTCTCTTGACTGGCTCATCACAGGGAAGGAGGCTGCGGACAGAGAGCGGCTTCTTCCTGCGAAAAAGTATGTGTTGACCGTTGAGGGAAGCATGTTTCTCGAAGAGGTTATACACGAACAGTAGAAGCCGCGCCCTATTCGGCAAGGGGCGCAAGTTTTGACAGGCGCCGGTGTGGAGACTCTTTTGTCTGATCTCGTCTCCTGCGGTTCGACTCCGCAGACTGTCCATGCTTTAGAAGCCCGCCGCATGCGCAAGACGGCGGGCGATACGGCGGACGCAGGATTGCCATCCCTTCGTGGTGTCTTTCATAATGCGGGGTTCGATTCCCCGGTCCGCGAACCCGGCGGGAAAGCTGCCTTATGGCTGCAGCTCCCTGCTAACAAAGGGCATTTCGCCATAAAACGAAATAACCGCCGGACCCCTCATCGGGATGTGGCGCATCGGATGCGCTCCTGGTCGGGGACCAGAAGGGAGCAGGTTCAACTCCTGCCATCTCGACCATCCGGTTTGATCGAGCCGGAAATCATTAGTCATAAGGATCGCATATTCAAAAGTCTTCTGACTGACATACAGCAAAACTCACAACCTTTATGTTGTCAACTACCCACCGCTTAGACTGACGTCTTGAAGCGGGGGCTTGTGAAAACAAGTCAGTTGATTAGCCTGAGTGCTCAGGGCACTACGTTATCTGCGAATATACAGGTACCCCGGGATGCTCCACAAGTCCCGGGCACTACGGATATGCGTTAAACATCGGTGAGGGTAGCCGAAGTGCGTATATCATCAAACCGCGGAATAACATTGGCGATGTGGACACCGCCCTTCGGGGCGAGGATCCGTATACACGCCTCTTCGGAGACACGGTATGCGGAAAGCCGTAAGGCAGCATGTTAGCACTAAAAAAACAGAAAGGAGGAGCACATGACGACTTTCGTTATATCGGCAGAAGGCGAAAAGCTGATGCCGACAACAAATATCAAAAAAATCCGAAAGCTCCTCCGATCAGGAAGAGCCAAGATCGTGAAGCACGCGCCGTTCACCGTGCAGCTTCTGTACGAGAGCGGAAACGCCGTGCAGCCAATCGAGTTTACGGAAGATACCGGCTATCAGTATATCGGAGTCTCTCTCAAATCGGAGAAGCACGAATACGTGAGCGCCGAGTATACGCTTCTTAAGAACGAGAAGCAGCATCACGACGATCAGCGTCGCGAGGTAAGACGCCCGCGTCGCAACAGAAAACGCTACCGCAAGGCGCGCTTCGACAACAGAAGAAAGTCTGAAGGCTGGCTCGCTCCGTCGCTCAGAAACAAGGCGGACCGCCATGTAGATATCTTCAAGATGTACTGCGAGGTATGCCCGATAACAAGCGTCACGCTCGAGATTGGACAGTTCGACCCGGCGGTGCTCGATGCTGTAGAGCAAGGCAAGCCCTTGCCGGAAGGCGTTGATTACCAATACGGGCCGCGTTACGGATACGACACGCTGAGAGAAGCAGTCTTCGCAAGAGACGGTTACAGATGCCTCTGCTGCGGTAAATCAGTTATAGAAGACGGCACCGCTCTCAGGCTCCATCATGTGGGCTTTCGCACGGGCGACAGATCGAACAGGCTCGGCAACCTCGCATCAGTATGCGAGAAATGCCACAGCCCGAAGAACCATAAACCCGGCGGAAAACTGTGGGATATGGCACCTCCTAAAGGCACGGCATCCGCAGCGTACATGAACATCGTCAGGTGGCATATCTACGAGGGAGTCAAGGCGTTTGGCGTAGACACACATATAACCTATGGTGCCGTAACGAAGCGCACAAGACGTGATCTCAACATCGGAAAGTCACACGCGAATGATGCCTACTGCATCGGCAGCATGAGACCGAAACGCCGCACGAAGACGCAATACTTTGAAAAGCGCCGCCGCAACAACCGCATACTCGAGAAGTTCTACGACGCGAAGTATCTGGATATTCGTGATGGCAAAACAAAGAAGGCGGCGGAGCTCGGGTGTAATCGCACCTCGAGATCCATACCGCGAAGCAATCCGCAGAACGAGCGCGTCTTCCGCGGGGAGAAGGTGTCGAACGGCAGACGCAGTATACGCGCTCAGAGGTATCTGTACCAGCCGGACGACATTATCATCTTCGGCGGCAAGAAGCGCATGGTCAAGGGTACGCATAACAAGGGCTCGAGTGTGCAGCTTATTGGAGGAGGCGATATTTCGCCGAGAAAGATAAAACTTCATCACCACGCTGGTGGCTGGAGACAAGTAGTTTAATATCATGGGCGCATTCCTCCCCGGCTTAAAGAAGCCGTGGTCTCCTGCGCTACGTAACGAGAAAGGTTTATGATGAAAAATCGATCCCTCAGCAGAGCCGAGGCTCAGGACTCTGCAGCGTGCAAGCTGCTAAGTGCTGCCGGGCCGGCTGCGGTTTCACCAGGTATATGCTGTGGCCGGCTGTTAACGACAAATTCAACCATTTACATATATATAAGGAGATGCCGAAGATGCTGAGACGGCTTAGGCGCAACGAAATAGAGACATTC
This sequence comes from uncultured Eubacteriales bacterium, assembly GCA_902790885.1. The sequence goes on along the minus strand of CADATR010000086.1, from coordinate 2,217 downwards.
TATACGGATCGGTATTCCCCGTATGTGCGAGAGCTTTCTCAGTACGGAAGTACCGACGGGATGCAGGTCTTTAATATGACGAAAAAGGCAGCCTCCGGAGATCTTGGCATATACGTCTTCTCGGACGATGAATGTGAAAAGGGATTCGTTATCGTCGAGCTGAAAGGAGATCTTCTCAGACCGAGACTCCTTCTTCATGCATTCTATGTGAATGAGGATTTCAGAAGGAAGGGCACCGGAACGATCATGTTCGGTGAGCTTCTCGGAATGGCCGATGCTCCGCTTGTATCTACAGTTCTCTATAAGAACAGACCTGCGGTGAGGTTCTGGAGAAAGATGATAGCTGTCTACGGACTTCAGCCGGTATCTCTGGATCAGGACATCGTCTGTGGCCCGGTACGTGAGCCGGTATTCTGCGTGAGAAAGCCGGACGGTGTAGGCTGCGCTGACAGGATGCTCTGGCCTGTAGATATGCTTGGCCTTGCCAACAGGACCAGGTATGGGCTCCTCAGGAGCGGGATTCGCACTGTCAGTGATGTTCTTAAAACGAGGGAGGAAGAACTTATAACGATACGTAATTTCGGGCAGATCTCGATGGACGACCTCAGAGAAGCCCTGATCGACATCGGAAATGCCCCGAACTGGTCAACTACCCGCCGCTTAACTCGCTGACGCTTCGTTAGAAGCGGGGGCTTGTAAGGCGAGAGTAGTTGAGCAAGAGCGTGATGTATCTCACACTGCGGGATTTTCCCAGTCCCGCACATACTGGTCTGATGCACCAAGCTCAGGGAAACATCACCCGCCCATCGAGGCGGAGACTAACAGTTATAACTCAACTAGAAGGAAAGGAGGACGCACATGACATACGTATATGTGCTGAGCAGGAGCGGCAGGCCGCTTATGCCGACAGCAAGATGCGGCCATGTGCGCATCCTGCTGAAGGAAAAGAAAGCCAGGGTCGTATGCGGCAGGCCGTTCACAGTGCAGCTTCTGTACGATACAGACGAAGCAGAGCCATATCTCTACGGAGGAACAGACCCGGGCAGGACGAACATCGGCAATGCCGTCGTGACGGAAGACGGCGAGTGCGTTTACCGCGACAAGGTCGAGACAAGAAATGATGAAGTGGCGAAAGGCATGTCCGACAGGAAGAAGAATCGTCAGGCTCGGCGCAGAGGTGAAAGGCTCGTAAGGAAGCGCCGGGCGAAAAGATGCGGCACCCTGTCGACAAAGCTCGGAAGCGGCAGACTTATCCCGGGGACGAAAAAGCCTACGCTCGTGAAGGATATCATCAATCAGGAGGCGCGGTTCCGGAACCGGAAGAAGAGGCAGCTCATAACACCGAGTGTTAAACAGCTTGTCGACACGCATCTGAACCACGTCGATCAGATAAGAAAGATACTTCCGGTCAAAGGCTGGTGCCTGGAAGCTAACCGCTTCGCGTTCATGAAGCTGGAGGACGGATCGGTCAGAGGTATCGACTTCCAGAACGGCAGACTGAAAGGCTACGCCTCGGTCGATGATTTCGTGTACGAGCGTCAGAAAGGCAAGTGCTTCTGCTGCGGAGCCCCGATCGAACACTACCATCATGTGAAGGAGCAGAACGACAACGGCTTTGACGGACCGGAGAACAAGGTGGGTCTGTGCAATAGCTGCCACACTAAGATACATATCGGTGAGCTCGAGCTCGATGTCGAGGGCTTCGGCAAGAAGTATCAGGCGCTGAGCGTGCTGAACCAGGCAATACCGTACATTTATCTGGGCCTTGTCGAACGCTTCGATGAAGAGAATGTCTTCATCTGCGCCGGATACGACACGAAGGAGATACGCGAAGCAGCCGGCCTTGACAAGGACCACGATATCGATGCTCTGTGCATCGCGTCGATGGCGACAGGCGTGATACCAAAGCAGCCTGAGGAACAGGCCTTCAGTGTGAAGCAGTACAGGCGCCACGACAGAGCGAAGATCAACAATCAGCCTGAACGCACATACAAGCTTGACGGCAAGACCGTTGCGAGGAACCGAAAGCCGCGCATCGACCAGAAAGGCCTCGCATTGTCACAGTGGTACGAAAAGCAGGTCAGACTTTGCGGCAGGAAAGAAGCTGACCGCATGCTGTCGAGGCTGAAGGTAAGGAAGTCCTACAGACGCTACAACAACCTGTACCGCGTCATGCCGGGTGCGATCGTTCGCCATGACGGCAGGATCGAAGTTATG
>CADATR010000085.1:3405-10859 GCA_902790885.1 uncultured Eubacteriales bacterium | reverse complement strand
TTTCCTGTACTTAAGTTCCGGCAGGTCTCCTGGCTGAAGAACATATCATATCAGTCCGCCTTCCCATGGTGCTTGACACACCCCAGTGACATAATGGACCGATACGCTCTATCACAGTGACGGGATCGCGCAGGATTTTTACCTGCTTCCCTATTCTCCCCGACTGGTTACGGGGCACCGGCACTTCATATTTTAAATTGTTTTGCAGTGCTAAAACATTGTAACACCGTAAAGCCTTTCAATGTGTCTGCGCACTATTGAAAAACTTAATATCTAAAGCTCTAAAGATGCAATCGCTCTATGAGCGTGATCGGCATATATCTCTCTTACTGCCGGGATCTGTCCGAGGCCCTCTATGACGCATACAGTTTCATATCCTTCCGCAGTAAAACGCGAGTACCATGAATCCGGATCTTCCGCTGAAGCCATGTCATTTACCGCATGATTTCCAGCTACAAGCATCAGCGGACGCAGCACAACTCTTTTATAATCGCCGGCTTTGACCGCTTTGATCACATCTTCGAGAGACGGTTCTGCCTCAACGGTACCGATGAAGTGATCCTCTTTTCCTTTTTCGGCAAGCACGCTCTGCATCCTGTCGTATATGCCGTTAGCGGCGGCTTCAGTTCCGTGCCCCATAAATACGAGAGCTGTTGTGCCGTCCTCATATTCAGCAGAAGCATCGATCAGCGCGTCCGCGACTCTGCTGAAATCTTCATCGGATGAAAGGAGCGGATCGCCCAGAGCGGTCTTTTCAAAGGATCCCGTGTAGTCCGCAAGAGTTCTGCTCAGCTTGTCGTACTCAAGCCCGGACATCAGATGAGTAGGCTGCACGATCAGATTTCTGACTCCGTCCGATACAGCCCTCTCAAGAGCTTCCTTTATGTTATCGGTATGCACGCCTTCTTTCTTCTCTATGATGTCGATTATCATCTGAGAAGTAAAGCATCTGCACACTTTCCATTCATCACCCGCAGCAGCCTGTATGGCATCCTCTGCAGCATCTATATTCTTCTTCCGGCTTTCAGCCGAAGTGGTGCCAAAGCTTACAACAAGCACCTCATTCTGTTTATCTTTCAGTTTCTTCATTAGTTTTTATTATCATCCGGGAATTTGAAGCATACTATCAGGCCTGCAGAGATTTCAACGCGGGGCTTTAACCAGGAGCGGGGACATCCGGCGTCTGTTATATAATAAGTCCGTACCTGCGTACCAGCGGAGCAAGCTCTTCATCTGAGAGGCTCCCTGCATACATCGCCCTGCCCTGATAAAGCATCAGCGCTTCATCAAGAAGCTTCGCATCATCGCAGACGATGCAGAGAGGTTTGCGTATCGCGTACTGGGCAGCTTCAAATTCATCTATATCCGGCTCGCAGCTTATCCTTATGGTGATGATCTGTGAGCCGCTTTTATTTGCTTTTCTTATCTGCTCCTCAAGATCCGGACCGCACTCTATGACTTCTCCGGCTTTGATGCCCGGCTCGAGTATGAATACGTCCTTCTCTGTAGCGCATACCACCTTGTCCCTGTACTGAGGCTCAGGCTTTCTGAATTCAAAGTCCTCAAGCTGAGGAGCGATCTTTGCTATGTGCTCCGGACCCGTGCCGCAGCAGCCTCCGAAAAGACCGGCTCCGAGCTCTGTAAACTCCTTTGTCAGGCTGACGAACTCGTCAGGCGGGCAGTCGTAGACCGTCTCGCCGTTTATTGTCTTCGGCAGTCCTGCATTAGGCTTTATGGCAAGAGGCACCTCGGCAAGGCTGCGAAGGCGTTTAGCCTGCTCAAGCATCTCTTTCGGGCCCGTGCTGCAGTTGAGGCCGAATACATCTATGCCCATGCCCTGCATTATGACAAGAGCAGCTCTCACGTCCGATCCGGTAAGTGTGCGTCCGTTCTCATCGCAGGTGAACGACACTATGACAGGCTTGTCGCTTACGTCCTTTACGGCAAGCAGCGCCGCTCTGGCGTCAGGCACAGTCATGATGGTCTCTATCGCGTAAAGGTCGACCCCGGCTTCTTCCATCGCTTCTGCCTGCTCGCGGTACATGTCGTAAAGGTCGGCAAAGCTTACATCGCCGAGCGGCGCGATAAACTTGCCGCTTGTGGCTATGTCGCCGGCGACAAAGGCCTTGCCTGCCGCGGCTTCCTTTGAGATCGCGACCAGCTTCTGCGTGAATTCAGGCACCATGTTGAAATAGCCGTTTTCCTCGAGCTTCACACGGTTGGCCCCGAAAGTAGGCGCGTAAACTATATCGCTGCCGGCTTCCACATATTCTTCCTGCAGCTTTTTCATCACCTCCGGGTGCTCCAGCACCCATGCCTCGGTGCACTTGCTGCCGTCATAACCCCTCTTCTGAAGTTCTGTCCCATTGGCCCCGTCGAGTATGAGCGGAAAGTACAGTTCCATATCTTACCCCTTTCTCTTATCTGGATGACAGCATCTGTACGGCGGCGCGCGCGGCGGCAGCCGCGTCCGGCGTGTACATGTCAGCGCCGACCTGTTCGCAGTATTCCTGCGTAACAGGAGCGCCGCCGATAAGTATCTTCACCTTGTCCCTTATGCCGCGTTCTTCCGCTTCCTTTACAACGCGCGCGATCTCTCCCATACTTGTCGTAAGAAGAGTCGAGCACGCGATTATGTCGCATCCGCTGTCCACGGCAGCCTGCACAAAGTCCTCAGCTCCCACGTCGCAGCCGAGATCTATGACCTCAAGCCCGCTGCCTTCCATCATTATCTTAACGAGGTTCTTGCCTATGTCGTGCAGGTCGCCCCTTACAGTACCAAGGCAGATCTTTCCTGCCGGGCCGCCCGAGGCTCCCCCTGCAAGCAGAGGCTTCAGTATTTCAGTAGCCGCCGACATGCAGTTTGCTGCTCTCAGCATCTCAGGAACGAAGACCTCGCCGAGCGAGAAGTCCTCACCGAGCTCGTTCATTCCGCGCACCAGACCGTCAGTGAGAATCGCCTGAGCGCTTTCGCCCTGATCAAGAGCAGTCCTGACGGCATCGAGGGTCTCACTTACAGAACCCTCCTGCAGAGCCTCAGAAATATCGTCAAATACCGAATAGCCTTTTGCCGGTCCTGACTCTGATCGCGTCTTCGCGGCCGCATTTGCCCGGCTTTCTCCGGCAGATGCTCCGCTGAGTATTACCGGGCTTCTTCTGACAGCTGAAATTTCATTGAATCTCGGAAGATGCACTCCCTCGTTGTATTTTCTTATCTCATCATCGATCCATGGATCCACGTGCTTATAGACCGTGCCGGCAAGGCCGTATGTTATGGATGGTATGAAGTGGCCTCCCGGGCAGTACTCATGCAGAGCGTCATGCACGTACTTACGGACTTCCTCTTCGCCCGCGTCCGCCCTGTCGATCGCTGCGCCTATGCCGCCCATCAGCACCATGCGGCCGTTCAGTCTCCGCTGCAGAGCCGGTATGTCGTTCTCAGGCAGCACTCCCTGCCACACCTGTATGCCTATCTCCGCCATGTCTTCAACGATCGGCGCAAGATAGGAGTCCGCGTGATGGATCGCTATGACGCCCTGCTCTCTTATGTATCCGTAAAACCTGCGGTACGGCTCCTTGTAGAACTCGCGCCACATATCAGGCTTCATGAAGAGCGCGTCCTTTGTGCCCCAGTCGTCGTGCGAAAAGATCACATCAGGCTTCAGGTTCTCTATAAGGTGCTTCACGTAAGAGATCCTGTATTCAGTGATATACTCGATGAGCTCGTGCATCTCATCAGGATGATCGTACAGGTTCGTCAGCACCTCCTGGAACGGCATCAGAAAATGGCACTGCTCAAAGATACCCGTGCCCATGAATCCTGCAACGAGCCTCTCATCGCCGGCGCGCTCTCTCGCTCTCGCCCTGCATCTCTCCCACGCCTCAGGATCGCTGCTGTACGGTATAAAATCAGGAGCGTGCACGTAGTCGCGCCACCTTGTGATGTCCTTTATTACCTTGTTTTCTTCGGTCACATGCGGCATCGAGCCCGGTGCATCTGCCGGCCATTCTATCACTGTCCCCCAGCGGTCCGTGACAGTCGCGCCCGGCATCCTCCCCTCGTGCAGATATTTGCCGATTGGGTCGCCCAGCACCATCTGAAGAGCCTCATACTGAACGAGCTGGCGTTCAGGCCTTCCGTCAGGCTTCAGTAATTCCAAAAAAATCTCTTTTGCTGTCATACAGTCCCCCCTTTTCAATCTATAAGCACACACGATGTGAAGCACATCGTGTTCTTACCATAATTGTATTTCAGCCCCGACCTTATAGCGACATCGCTTACCAGAAGGCCGTATGCCTCCATAGAAGCGACCATCCTGTCAGGATGTCTGCACGGCCTGTCCGGATATGTGCACGAGCGGCACAGCCTGCAGGTGCCTGCACCCATAGGGAGACAATCCGGATAAAAGGTCTTTATCTGCCTCACCAGTGTATCAAAGCTCCTTTTGTGCCTCTCCATCAGCTCCGCTGTCCCGTCCATATCAAAGCTGTCGGCGAGATCCCCCGCCGTCTGAACGATCACCCCGCGGTGATAAGCTCCGGCACGCTCCTTTGCTCTTTCTATGCTTCCGACAGCCGGAGGGCAGCTCCAACTCCTTCCATAGCTTTTGCAGCTGTCTGCAGAGCACATGCTGCGCACCTCTTCCCTGAATTCCAGAGCATCCATCGCCAGCGGCGCCGCATGCGTAAAGCCCGTTTCTTTCGCAAGCATTACAAGCTCGTCAAGCACCGGGATCTGTCCTTCTTTCCTTATCATTTATTCCATCCCCCAGTTAAAAAAACTGCTGCCTATATTATACAGGCAACAGCTTATTCCTATCAATTGAACATATTTTGTTCTATATACATACATATCTGCGGTCAGATATGCAGGAAGAGTCCCGCCATAATGAAATATGTGCAGAGCGAGATCATATCAGTGATGGATGCCATCATAGGGCCAGCCATAAGTGCAGGGTCGATGCCGATGCGCTTGGCCACCATAGGCAGCATAGAGCCGATCAGCTTCGCGATGATGACTATGAGTATCATCGAAACACAGACCGTGATAGCTACCATAGGCTCGTTGTGATCGAGATAGACTATCCTGAAGTAGTTCAGGATGCTCAGGCAGATGCCGACTATGGCTCCGACTCTGATCTCCTTCCACATTACCTTTACGAAGTCGCCGAGCTCGAGCTCGCCTGTCGCCATACCGCGGATGACCAGCGTAGACGACTGAGAGCCTGAGTTTCCGCCGGTACCCATCAGCATAGGCATGTATATGACCAGAGCTATGACAGCCGACATGGCATCTTCGAATCTCGCCAGTATGCCGCCGGTAACAAAGTACGAGCACATGAGCAGAAACAGCCACGGCAGCCTCGCCTTTACGTGCTGCCATACGGAACGGTCGAGATACTCACGGTCCGAAGTGTCGATGACACCGCCCATACGCTCGATATCCTCGGTGGTCTCTTCTTCGATTACTTCGAGGATGTCGTCTACGGTAACGATACCGACAAGTCTGAATTCATTATCCACTACCGGAATGGCCAGATATCCGTATCTTGTGAACAGGTCGGATACCTCCTCCTGGTCGTCATCCACATGAGCGACTACCGGGTCGTCATGCATGAGGTCGGAGACTTTCATCGTATCCGGCGAAATAACCAGGGACTTGAGAGAGACTACTCCGATCAGCTTGCGCCCGCTGTCTACAACGTAGCAGGTATATATCGTCTCTGAGTCGAGGCCTACGTCCTTGATGTGATCGAGCGCCTCCCTTACGGTATCATCCTTCCTGAGGTTGATATACTCCGGCGTCATCAGGGCGCCGGCGCTGTCTTCCTTATACTTCAGGAATGTATTGATGAGGCGCCGCTCGCTCTTCGGAGTCTTGTCCAGGATCTTGTCAACGATATTCGACGGCAGTTCTTCAAGTACGTCGATCATATCGTCGAAGTCGAGCTCGTCGAGAATGTATCTTATCTCGGGATCGGTTATGATGTTGATGATGTCGATCTGGTCGTCTATGCTCAGCTCGGCGAACACATCGACGCTTATGTCTTTCGGAAGCGCCCTAAAGAGAACGACCATTGTCTTAAGGTCGAATTCTCTCCGGATATCCACCAGCATCTCCGCTATTTCGACTTCGTTATGTTTCAGGAGTTCGTCACGGGCATGAAAGTATTTTTTTGTCTCGAGGAGTTCGATTATCTTGAAATAGGATTCCTCATATGCCTGATCCATGTCAGGAACCATGTTTACACTCTCCATTGGTCCGTCCTCCTTTCTCCGCATAGTTTTTTCGTCTGCTATTTCCCGAGCATCTCCATGATTTGCTCTTCGGTTATGATCGCCACTCCGAGCTCACGGGCAGTCCTGTTTTTTGAAGAGCCCGAATTCGGATCGTTCGTTATCAGGTAATCCGTTTTTGCGGATACTGATCCGGCGACCTTGCCGCCCTCTGACTCGATGTCGGCCTTAAGAGCTTTTCTGTTAGTATAATGCTCAAGGCTTCCGGTTATAACGAAGGTCTTGCCCTCAAGGGTCGTGCCGGCTGCTTCATAGGACTCATCGAGAGTCAGCATGCCAAGCAGCTCGTCCACAGCGGCTTTGTTATCCTCATCCGAGAAGAAGCTTACGTAATCATGAGCCATCACGGAGCCGACTCCGTCTATGTCAGTGAGAGCTTCTTCATCGAGAGCCATGATCTCGCTCCAGCGGTTGCGGCAGGAGCGCGCTATGAGACCCGATGTCGCTACACCTATGCCCGGCACTCCGAGTCCGTAAAGCAGTCTCGCCGGAGTGGTGTGCGATGCCCTCGCAGCAGATTCGATAAGGTTATCATACGACTTTGCGCCGAAACCTTCCATACCAATAATATCACTTTTATGCTCATCGAGCCTGAAGAGATCGGCAAAACTTTTCAGCGCTCCTATCCCAATCAGCTTCAGAAGTCCCGACTCGGACAGTCCCTCTATATTCAGAGCGTCCCTCGAGACGAAGTGCGAGAATTTCTTTACATGCTTTGCCAGGCAGTCAGGGTTGGTGCAGTTGAGAGTCCTGGTGCCGTCATCATCCTTTATGCGAGTCGGTCCCCCGCATACCGGGCACACGTCTGGTATCTCTATATTGCCGCTTCTGGTGAGATTGCCGGCAAGCTGAGGGATTATCATGTTGGCCTTGTAGACCTGAATGGTATCACCTATTCCGAGCTCAAGGTCTTCCATAATATTGATGTTGTGGACCGAAGCCCGCGACACTGTTGTACCCTCAAGCTCTACAGGATCAAATATGGCCACCGGATTCAGCAGCCCCGTGCGTGACGGGCTCCACTCTATCTCGCGGAGCACTGTCTCAGCCTGCTGATCGCGCCATTTGAAAGCGATCGAGTCCCTCGGGAACTTTGCAGTCTCGCCGAGAGTCGCCGCGTAGGCAAGGTCATCAAGGCTCAGCACGAGTCCGTCGGA
>CADATR010000085.1:0-3356 GCA_902790885.1 uncultured Eubacteriales bacterium | reverse complement strand
TCTTTGTCAACTATCACATGATCGACTGTTTCGAAGCCCTGCGATCTCATCCAGTCCATGGTTTCATGCCTGCAGCTGAATTCAACGCCCTCGCACTGGGTGAGAGTAAACGCGTAGAAGTTGACGCTCCTCTCTGCCGTCACCTTAGGATCGAGCTGACGCACGCTTCCGCTGCAGAGGTTGCGCGGATTCTTATACTTCGCGTCGGCATCCTCTATGGCCTCGTTTATCCTCTCAAAATCAGAGTACTTTATCACGGCTTCGCCGCGCACCATCACCCGACCCTTATGAGGGATGCTTTTAGGCACATTGCGGAATGCCAGCACATTGGCAGTTATAAGTTCCCCTTCAGTGCCGTTGCCCCTTGTGACGCCCTGCACGAGTCTGCCGTTCTCATAGGTGATGCCTACAGTCAGGCCGTCGAGCTTCCACGAGAGCAGGCCCTTCCTGTCGCCGAGCCAGTCTCTCAGCTCATCCCTGTCTTTGGTCTTGTTGAGCGAGAGCATTTTGATCTCGTGTACTATCTTAGGCAGTCCCGCGGCAGTCTCATAACCGACATTGATCGATGGACTGTCATCCCTGATGAAACCGGTCTCATCCTCAAGCGCCAGAAGCTCGTCATACATCGCGTCGTACTCATAGTTGGTCATCATCTCGACGCCGTCGGTATAGTAGGCGCGGGAAGCTTCATTCAGCTTTTCAGTAAGGAAGTCTATTCTGTTTCTTTTATCTTCAGTGTTCATTCTCTTCATTTATTGCCGGGGAGTATAAATACCCCACCGGGCCCGCTCTCGCTAACATTCGAACGCAGCGGTACTAAGCTCTGTCTGCGCCTTCGGCTTGCCAATCGCTAAGTGCCGGCGTTCTCGAGTTACCCGGCCGGGGTATTTATACTCCCCGGCCCCAAATTAATCAACCTTCTCCATCTTAACATAGCCCTTCCCGAGCTTCTTCTGTCCGAAGTCATCGAACATTACCGTCATGGTCTTATCGTCCTGTTCTATCACCATGCCTTCGCCGAACTTTGGATGCCTTACAATATCTCCGTTCTCGAATTCCTGATGTATCTTTGCCTTGTTTGAAGTCTGCCTCCTGGCCGCTGACAGGCTGTCGAACGGCTTCGGAGCCGGCTCACCGGCATATCCGTCCGCTGTTCCGTAGGCACGTCCTCCGAAGAAGTAGTCTCCGAGGTATGAGCCCTCGCCTCTCAGCCCGCTGCCGGTCTTTACCTTGTCGTTCACAAGGGTATCTCCGTCCATGCAGTCCTTGTCCATCTCATTGAGGAACTGCGACTCCATCTGGAAGTCTGTACGGCCGTATACCGTCCTCACCTGAGCGCCCGTAAGATAGAGTTTCTTCATCGCTCTGGTTATGCCGACATAACAGAGCCTTCTTTCCTCCTCCATGCCGTGCTCTTCATCGAAAGCGCCGAGCCCCGGGAACATCCCGTTCTCCATACCCGGCATGAAAACGACAGGGAACTCAAGTCCCTTGGCGGAATGGAGCGTCATCAGTACGACCGCGTCTTCATCCTCATCGTGGTTGTCTATGTCCGCCATGAGGGTGATCTGCTCAAGGAAGGCTGAGAGATCGCTCTGCTCTTCAGCTTCTATGTCCTCACCTCTGAGCGCGAGCCTGTCGGCTCTCATCTCTTCACGCACAGCCATGGCGCTTCCGTCCTCAAGGCCCTTCTCGAACTCAGCTATGACGGATTTGAATTCCATTATATTCTCTATCCTGCTCTCGGCCTCTACCGTGCCGGCATCCTCCAGAGCCTTCAGATAACCGGAGCGGTTCAGCACGTTGTCGTAGAGGTCTGTGATAGTGAGATTCTCCTGCTCATTCCTTAGATCAGAGATCATGTCAGTGAAAGCTTCTACGGACCCCCTCAGCTTCGGACCGAATGTCGCCAGAAACTCCTTTTCACGAAGAGCCTCATATATGCTCATGTTATATGCTCTGGCGTACTCCTCTATGCCGGCAAGAGTCTTGCCGCCGATGCCGCGCTTCGGCTCGTTGATCACCCTGAGCATTGAAACATTGTCGCCCGGGTTTTCTATAAGCCTCAGGTAGGCCATCACATCCTTTATCTCCTTGCGGTCGTAGTATCTCAGCCCGGCCAGCACCCTGTAAGGTATTCCCCTGAAGCTGAACTTTTCCTCGAAGCTTCTCGACTGGGCATTTTTACGGTAAAGGATGGCGAAGTCCTTGTAGCTATAGCCCTCGGTCTCCCTGAGCCTCTCTATCTCGGACCCTATCCACCAGGCCTCCTGCTTTTCGTCTTCGAGCCTTTTATATGTGATCTTTTCTCCGTCAGGCCTTTCAGTCCAGAGCGCCTTGGCCTTTCTCTCCCTGTTGTTTTTTATGACAGAGTTGGCCAGCCTGAGGATGTTGCCGTCAGAGCGGTAGTTCTGCTCGAGCCTGATGGTGAACACCTTGCTGAAATCATTTTCAAAGTCGAGGATATTGCGGATATCCGCTCCTCGCCACTGATAGATGCACTGGTCGTCATCTCCGACAACGCAAAGATTGCCGTGGACCGAAGCCAGCATTTTTATGAGCTTGTACTGAAGATAGTTGGTATCCTGATACTCGTCTACCATTATGTATCTGAAACGGTTGGCATAATACGCGAGTACGTCGGGATTGCGCTCCAGAAGCTTCACTCCGTTCCACAGAAGATCGTCGAAATCCATCGCATTGGAGTTCATGAGCTCTTCCTGGTAACGTCTGTAAACATCATATATGTTTTTTTCGTAAAGCAGGCCTTTTGATGCCGCGAGGAATTCCTCAGGGCCTTCCTCTCTCTCCTTGCACTTGCTTATGACTGAAATGATCATCGCCGGTGAGGAGATCTTGTCATCTATATTGAGCTCCTTGCATATCCTCTTTACCTGAGTCTTCTTGTCTGTCTCGTCATATACGGTGAACCCCGCCTTGTATCCGAGCCTCTCAGGCGAATACCTGAGCATCCTGAGACACATTGCGTGGAATGTCATTATCCACATGCCGTATACTTCACCGGCCAGATCAACCACGCGGTTTCTCATCTCAGCTGCCGCCTTGTTCGTGAACGTTACGGCTAGAATACTGCGCGGATCGACACCGTGCTCAATCATGTAAGCCATGCGGTGAGTCATGGTCGCTGTCTTTCCGGAGCCTGCTCCGGCAAGTATCAGGACCGGACCCTCCATCTGCCTTACGGCCTTATTCTGTTCATTGTTCAAAGTCTTGCGCATAGTATAAGGATTATATCATTTTTGACTGTAGAAGAGTGCGTGGGAACCGGATTTTCGGGCAGGGATTTACATGCCGGATTTGCTTTTTTAGACCACTGTTTATTGTTGACATTTTAT
>CADATR010000084.1 GCA_902790885.1 uncultured Eubacteriales bacterium | reverse complement strand
TGGCAGTCCTGTCCACTCGAGGCCGACCTGACCCGAGAACTCGAGTACGTTCAGACGCACGCCGTGAACGACTACCGACAGGAAACACATTATTATGTTGAGTGCATGGCCTATAAGTACGACCAGTACACCGAGGATTATCAGAGGGCCGTGCATTCCCGCCGCGATCCCGTTGAAGCTCTGTGAGATCGCAACACCGGCCATTCCGACTGCAAACAGTCTTATGTAACTCATTACATTTCCGAAGCAGCTTATCGTATCCAGGAAGTCCGTAAATGCGTTTGCGAGGCCTGCCTTGAGTCCCTGTCCGAATGTGAGGTCAGGCGACATGCCTCCAAACAGCAGTACCAATACGAACGCTACGCCGATAAGGGCGAACACCGGTACGAGACTGATATCTTCATGGATTACCAGGTTGAGAGCCAGCAGGTACATCGCTACTACAGCGATGGCCCAGCCCAGGCTGGCGACCCACGAGAGGTCTTTCTTAGGAAGCTTCTCCTTTATTGAAAGGATGGATCCGAGCACCATCTGTATCGCGCCTATCGAGAACGAGAATTTCATTATCGCGTTCTGGGTCACGTTCGCGGTAAGTCCGAAGTACTCCGGATACGTGGCCAGACTCGGTATTACGAGACCTTTCAGCAGCGGCACCTTCATGGCGCTTTCCATTCCGAACCACGTGCCTGTAACAGCGCCCCATATCACGGTGGCTATCGACAGTACGAAGAGCAGGAATGTTACCGTGCTTCCCTTCTTCTGCTTTATCCTGAGTGCGATCGTTCCGAGCAGTATGAGCACACCGTAGCCTCCGTCACCGATGATCATCGCGAAGAACAGTGTGAAGAACAGGAAGAACCAGAGCGATACATCCTGCTCCCTGTAGCCCGGGAGAACGCCGAGTATGTTGAATACCGGCTCGATGAGCTTCGACACCTTGTTGAAGCGGAGCTTCGTAGGTATCATGTCATCGTCTTCGGCTACATCATCTGCCGCCCATGCGCAGTTTTTCTCTGCCGCCATGGCTTTGACCTTATCGAGCTCGACTTCAGGGACATATCCGGATATCCACACGAAGTCATCATCCCCCTGAGCAGTAGCACTCGCCGATGAGTAGTTCATCTCATTCTGAAGCTTGAGCAGCTGATCCTTGAAGCTTGCGTCATAGACCGACGCGGCCTTGAGTGTGCCGTCGCATTCGTCTATGCCCTTTCTGGCATCTTCGATCTTCTGTTTGAGCTCGCTCATGCTGCTTTCACCAGGTATAAACTCGGTTGCCTGGATGGATGGCGGAAGCGTTCCGAAGACAGCCACCGCATCCTGCTTATCGACAGGAGCAAGACGGATGAAACGTACATCTTCTTCAGCCTGAAGCGCCTGGAATTCCTTGCTGCCCATGCGATAGAAATGGAAATCGTAACCGGCTTCCTTAAGATCCTTAACGTCCTGCGGCGAAAAATCGCCCCATGCCGCGATCCTGTCTATCTCAGTATTGGCAGCGCTTATTTCCTGCCCCAGGGCTGACTTGCGGTCCATCGCCTCAAGCACCCCGTCATACATTTTGTTGAATTCATCGTCTGTGAGTATTCCGTCAGCCGGTTTCTGCTTCGGCTCGGCATAGTCCTTAAGGGCCATTTCCGTCTTCGACAGAGTCTGGAATCTGTCGGATACCTCACGATCCGCACTTTGTTTTTCCGCGAGATGCATTACTCCTATTTCTCTGAGGCCCTTGAGCATCTCGTCTTTAGCAGAGGCAGATGTGACGATGTGTACCATTTTCATTTTCTCTACCATCGCTATACCTCCACTAATTTCTTCTTTGAGATCTTGCCGCGGACTACCGCCGCCGTCTGCTGGTCACCAAGGTAAACCTGGATGACACGGATGTTCTCCTTCGCTTCAGGGATCTTTACCTTTTCGAAGAGGTTTACTCTCTGTGAAGTCGTCCGGAGTTCTTTTTCCAGAAGCTCTGTCTGCTTCCGGAGTGTCGAGACTAAAGCGTCCAGTCTGGCGATCTCACGAAGTTTGAAGACCGCAGTGTCTACCCAGAGCGGATAGTCGTCCACATCGTAATTGATGTCTTTGAACGTGAGCTCTTCGAAGGCAGGTATCGTTACACCCGCTATGTTGTCATCCTTGACTATGACCCGGTCAGGCTGCACGAGCTGATCAAGTCTTTTCTTTTCTTCAAAGAGTTCGTTTTCTGCGAATACAGCTACCCAATCGTCCAAATCACCGATCATCTGAATGCGTTCGGCTTCCTTGCGCTCGAGCTCCGCGCGTATACCCATTATTACCGACTGCAGCTGCTGTTTCTTGAGCTGAAGTGTCGGAAGATAGCGCTGGAACTGCTTAAGGTTGTCCTTCTGCTTCTTCAGTTCATTCTTTGTTAGTTTGATAGCCATGACCCGCTCCTTTGTTAGTTCAACGCATCCTTATTCGGCCATCTCTCCTCGATCAGACTTGTCTTCATTCCTGTCTCAACAGGGTCGAAGCACTCTGCGAGGATCTCCCAGCCGAGGTCAAGCGCGTCCTCAAGCGGAATGTTCACGGAAAGATCCATCATCTTTGTCTCGAACATCTCACCATATTTAAGGAGCTTGTCATCCCACTCAGTCATCATGAATCCCATGGATTTCTTTTCGAGGGACTCCTTGTACTGAGCGTAGAGCTTGATCATGCCGTCCATCAGGGCACGGTGGTCATTTCTAGTCTTGCCGTTTACGTTCTGTTTAAGACGTGACAGCGAACCGAACGGTTCGATACGGCCGCCCTTCAGATAGTACTGGCCTTCCGTGATGTATCCCGTGTTGTCCGGTACCGGGTGAGTTACGTCGTCACCAGGCATCGTTGTAACACCGAGGATGGTGATGGATCCGGCGCCTTCGATATCTACAGCCTTCTCGTAACGTGAAGCGAGCGAGCTGTATAAGTCTCCCGGATAACCACGGTTCGACGGTACCTGTTCCATAGTGATCGCCATTTCCTTCTGAGCATCCGCGAAGTTGGTCATGTCGGTCAGGAGTACGAGTACTCTCTTTCCTTCAAGAGCGAACTGCTCAGCAACGGCGAGCGACATATCCGGTACGAGCGTGCACTCTACGATAGGGTCCGCGGCTGTATGGATGAACATTACCGTGTGGCTCATGGCTCCGCCCTTCTCGAGGGTGTCACGGAATTCCATGTAGTCATCGTATTTGAGTCCCATTCCGCCGAGGATGATGACGTCTACCTCAGCCTGCATCGCGATTCTCGAGAGCAGCTGGTTGTATGGCTCTCCGGAAATGGAGAAGATAGGGAGCTTCTGGCTCTCAACCAGCGTGTTGAATACGTCGATCATAGGGATTCCGGTACGTACCATCTTGTTAGGAAGGATACGCTTTGCCGGGTTGAATGACGGACCTCCGATAGGGATCATGTTTTCGGTCAGTGCCGGGCCGTTGTCTCTAGGAACGCCTGCTCCGTCGAAGATACGTCCGAGCAGATGCTCTGAGAACGAAACCATCATCGGTCTGCCCAGGAAACGTACAGGGTCTGTAGTGCTGACGCCCTGCGCTCCCGCGAATACCTGGAGCGATACCAGGTCTTTGTCGAGCTTGATTACGTTAGCGTAACTGTCGCCTACGAGAGCAAGGTCGCCGTTCTTGACGCCCGGCGCACGTACGGTGACTACGTTGCCGACTATCGATTCTATTTTCGTATAAACTTTTTGCATTTTCTTCGACCTCCTACTCTACGACCTTTGCCATGTAAAAGTCTGAGATCTTTTTCTCCTGTGCTTCGAACTCCGGAGTCTCGAATACTGTGCCGTGCCAGTCAAGGAATTCCTGTCTGAGCTGGTTGAAGAATGCACGGATCTCTCTCTTGTCTGTGATATCGTATTTTTTATTCAACGCATCATAGAGCCTGTTGAATTCCCTGCGCTGTCTCTCAGGCACGCAGGCCTCATCGATAGGGTCGAATGAGTTCTGCTGCAGATATACAGCGTCGAGGAGCTCACCCTTCTGATAGATGGTGTAGTCTTCTGAAGAAGTACCTTCCTCACCGACTACCTTCATCATCTGGTTGACCTCTGTGCTCCTGATGAGGATGCTGCGGGCTTTTTCAACAAGATCCATATCTACAACGCCCTTGTACTTCGACCAGGAATCCACCGGGTGGATCGCCGGGTACTTACGGGCGTCGGAACGCTCTCTTGCGAGTCCGTGGAAGGCGCCTACTACCTTCAGAGTAGCCTGTGTTACAGGCTCTTCGAAGTTACCGCCTGCCGGTGATACTGTTCCGCCGATGGTGATCGATGCCTTGCTGCCGTCATCAAGACGTACAACGCCGGCTCTTTCATAGAACGCCGCGATAGTGGATTCGAGGTAAGCCGGGAAAGCTTCCTCGCCAGGGATCTCCTCAAGACGTCCGCTCATCTCACGCATCGCCTGAGCCCAGCGGCTTGTGGAGTCTGCGAGCAGCAGTACGTCGAGGCCCATCTGTCTGTAATACTCAGCCAGTGTAACCGCTGTGTAGCATGAAGCTTCACGGGCAGCTACCGGCATGGACGATGTGTTGCAGATGATGATGGTTCTTTCCATCAGTGAACGTCCCGTCTTAGGGTCTTCCAGTTCAGGGAACTCTTTAAGTACTTCTACTACCTCGCCGGCACGCTCTCCGCAGGCAGCTACGATTACGACGTCAGCCTCGGAGTTCTTGGCCTGCATGTGCTGAAGTACTGTCTTGCCGGCTCCGAAAGGTCCCGGTGTGCAGAACGTTCCGCCCTTCGCTACAGGAAGGAAGGAGTCGATGCAGCGGATCTTTGTTACGAGCGGCTCTGTCGGACGAAGCTTCTCGGAATAGCACTTTACAGCCTGCTTGATCGGCTGTGTGAATACCATGCTGAGATCCTTTGTTTCGCCCTTGGCGTTTTCGATCGTGCAGACTGTCGATCTCACATTGTATGAGCCGGCCTTGTTGATCGATTTTACTGTCCAGTCACTGCCTTTCAGCGTGAACGGCACCATTATATGATGTGTGAACAGGCCTTCAGGCACGGTGCCGATGGTGGAACCCGCTTTTACGGAGTCTCCTACCTTTGCCACCGGTGTGAAGTCCCAGTCGCGATCAGGGATCGCGTCAAGATATACTCCTCTGTCCAGGAAGAAGCCGCACTGCTCCGCCAGCTTAGGCAGCGGATTCTGCAGTCCGTCGAATACCTGCGTCAGCAGTCCCGGACCCAGATCTACGCTCATCAGCTCGCCGGTGAACTCTACTTCGTCACCGACCTTGATGCCGTTGGTCATTTCGTAGATCTGCATGCTTACTTCCCCGTTGTTGATTCGGATAACCTCTCCTTTAAGGCGCTTGTCATCAACGAGGATGTAACCTACTTCATTCTTTCGAACGGAGCCATCGAAGTCTACTTTGATAAGGTTTCCGTTGACTCCGGCTACAAATCCTGTTTGTGTTTTCATATAGCACTCCTGTTAAATTCCGAGTGTAGCTCTCTGCAAGCTGTCAGAGGGGATCCCCACCCGGCTACAAACTGTATACGCGCTGCTGTATCCCTTCGAACAGGGATTTGAATTCAGCTTTGCCTTTCGAGTCCTCGAAGCAGTTCTGGCGCTCCAGTAATTTTAATTTGATCGCATATCCGAACAGCACATGATCATCAAACATATGCA
The DNA here is from genome assembly GCA_902790885.1 of uncultured Eubacteriales bacterium. The sequence continues at coordinate 1,856 of CADATR010000084.1, read as the reverse complement.
GTCCGACCAGTGAGTCAAGAGCCTCAAATTCGTACTCAAGAAGCACACGCTCCGCTTCAAGCGGATTCTTTGCAGACAGCGCGGCAGCTACTACCTGAGATATCTGACCATCCTTATCAAAGACCGATGAATAGCTCTTGCCGAGATTCATGCTTCTCTGATAATTAAGCTCTTTGGTCAGCATTCCGTAGAACTTTGCCCACTCGTCTACAAGCGGCCCCTCTGTGGAAGAAAGAGTGAGGTCTTCCAGCAGCTGATACTGTGCATCACTTACATTTGACTGGCAGCACGACAGGAACTCGTCGTATGTTAACGGCATATCTCCATCTGCTCTGAGCTCAGGAAGGCTTGCTATCAGATAATAATACGAAGCCATACCGCTCCTCCTTCTTTACCGGAAGTCGAGATCTCTGAAGTAAGGCATCAGCATTTCCATTATTCCGTCATCAGAGCAATCGAAATAACCGGATCCGTCTTTTGCCGCAAGGCGGAATCCCTGCTGAACATCCTTTGTCGGTCTGATTTCCAGTCCCTTCTTGATTTCATCTGCGAGCTCTTTCTTGAGAACATCGCCGACCTCGGATACTTCTGCCGCGTAATCAGCGACATTTTCTCCGGCAACAGCCGCGCGGATAAGCTTGCCAAGCGCATCTCCGGAAAGTTCCTTACCGATGTCAGCAGCGAGTATCTTCTCAAACTCGCCCTGTATCTCGGTCTTGAACGCCAGGACTGCGTCACGCTTTGCCTGCTCGGCACTGACTGCGGCACTTTCTCTGAGAATAGCGATCTCTTTCTCAGCTGCATCTTTATACTGCTGTGCCTCAGACTTTGCCCCGGCAACGATTGATTCGGCTTTCTTTTTTGCTTCTGCAATAATAGATTCCGCTTCGGCATTTGCCGCCTCTATCCCTTCCTTACGGATAGAAGAGACAAGGTCTTGAATCTGTAATTCCATAGGCACCTCCTGATTATTGAATCAATAACTATCATCACCGAAAACTTCCAACAGCAACCCTTGAAAACTCACGCTTTCAGGGCGCATATATGCTTATATTAATTATAACTTCATGCGTGATTCACTTCAAATAAAACATAAATTATGGAGTTGACAATCTTTTAACACAGTATTTACAAGGCTTAAAAAAAGAGCCCTGTTCAGGCTCCAGCTCAAAAAAACAATTTCAGCCGCTCTTTCGGACGATCTTCCCGCTGTTTTAGTCCCAGAGAAACATCCCCGCCGAGAGCACGTAGAACACTATCATCGATGCCGCAAGAATGAGCGCCATGATCTTCGCGCCCACGTTGAGCCTCTTTCTGCTGTCCTCGTAATCCTTCATCGTCTTGTTGCCTTTGTCTTTGCTGTACTTATTTGCCATATCTGCTCCTTACATCTATTTGTGATATACCTCTCCGGCGTTGATCTTGAACGCTCTGTAGATCTGCTCCAGCAGAACTACGCGTGCCAGCTGATGCGGAAGCGTTATCCTTCCGAAGCTGAGTCTCAGCGCCGCGCGCGATTTCACTTCTTTGCTCAGTCCCAGGCTGCCTCCTATCACGAAGTCTATCGTTGAACTTGTGAAGGATATCTCAGCCATCTTCGCGGCGAGCTCTTCTGAGGAAAGCTCGCGGCCGCCTATGTCGAGGGCGATCACATAGTCGCCCGTACCGATCTTATCTAATATCGCCCGGCCTTCCTTGTAAATGACATTGTCTTCGTCAGCGCGCGAGGCGTGTGCCGGCAGCTTTTCTTCCTTTACCTCGATAACCGATACACTGCAATACGCGCCGAGCCTCTTCATATACTCAGCCGAGGCGGCTTCCCAGTATTTCTCTTTAAATTTTCCTACACAGATTAT
>CADATR010000083.1 GCA_902790885.1 uncultured Eubacteriales bacterium | reverse complement strand
TCTCGCATCCGGAAGTGATCCCGGATGACCTTCGTCTCGAAAGCATCAAGGATGATCTTACTTTCCGAATCGTAGAGATCAGACGCAATCACAGGTATCTCTCTGAGATCCCGTATATGCCGCTTGGGAATGGTCTTGCAGCAGTATGTGATGTCAAAGTACAGGAAAGCGATGACGGCTACTGGAGAACTACGATTACAAAGGCATTTGCAGAGCAGAACGGGATTGATATGAAAGAGATGTTCGCGGCTGCGCTGGAGAAAGCGCCGAAAACAGATCCGCCCCTTCTCATTTCCATGGAAAACCAGATGTTTGGATTTCAGGGAGACAACTATCTTGAGACCGGCAGGATCAGCGATGAAGACAAAGTGCCTATGTACGTCCTTTCCAATGAGAGCGGCATGCTCGGCGCATCCGTCCTCTTCTACCCCGGTGTGCAGGAAAAGATCGCGGAAGCGATGGGCGAGGGATATACGGTCCTCCCGAGTTCTGTGCATGAGGTCTTGATCGTACCGGATTCACTCAGCCCCGGACAGATGGAACTTGCTGAGATGGTGAGGAGTGTCAACAGAGATGTCCTTGATCCGAAAGATATCCTTTCCGATAACGTATATCACTATGACAGGGACAGGAAGGAACTTACGACCTCTGTTCAGAGCATTCAGCTTTCCGGCAAGAACATGGAAGCGAGGTGTTAGCGTATGGAGGTCAAGATCAACCGCGAGATACGAAACTATACGGAATCGATGTTCTTTGGACTGTCGCTGAGACAGTTCATTTTTTCTGTGCTGGCGTGCGGCGTGGCGGTAGCGGTCTACTTTCTTCTGAAGCCTGCGCTCGGTCTCGAGACGGTGAGCTGGGTCTGCATCCTGGCTGCCGTCCCGTTCGCTGCGATCGGCTTTCTCAAGTACAACGGCATGACAGCGGAGAAGTTTCTCATGGCCTGGATCCGTTCGGAGATTCTGATGCCGAAGCATTTGACCTTTGGCAACACGAACATCTATTGGTCGCTTCTCAATGACGAAAAGGCTGAGAAAAAGAAGCGTGCCGAAAAGACGGAATCTAAACCGGACAAAACGCACAAGAATACGAAAAGAGGAAGGAGACGGAAGAAGGCATGATCAAAACACTTTCAAATATCATGAAACAGGACAAGGAAAAGTTCGAAGTACCGAAGAAGGTGCAGGACATGATCCCGGTCAGGACCATATGGCCTGACGGGATCTTTCTTGTCGGGAAGAACAAGTACAGCAAGATGTTCAAGTTTGAAGATATCAACTATGCAGTGGCTTCCCGCGAGGACAAAGAGGCGATGTTCCTTGAGTATTCGGAACTCCTTAATTCCCTTGACAGCGGCGCAACGACCAAGATCACGATCAACAACAGAAGGCTCAATAAGAGCGACTTTGAAAATCAGATCCTGATCAGGGAAAGAGGCGACTCGCTGGATGAGTACCGCAGGGAATATAACCGGATACTGCTTGAGAAGGCGACCGGATCGAACTCAATCGTTCAGGATAAATACGTGACGATCTCTGTGAATAAGAAAAGCATCGAGGACGCAAGAGCCTATTTCTCTCGTGTCGGTGCGGATCTGATTTCCAAGTTCAATCGACTGGGATCGATCTGCACGGAGCTCGACGCAGTCGACAGACTCCGTATCATCCATGACTTCTTTCGTACCGGAGAGGAAACGTCGTTCCACTTCGATATCAAAGATCGTATGAGAAAAGGCCATGATTTTAGGGACTATATCTGCCCGGATGTCTATGAGAATGAGAGCGATTATTTCAAAATCGGATCTCGGTATGGCCGCGTGCTTCTGCTTCGGGATTATGCGTCCTATATCAAAGATGACATGGTGGCAGAGCTTACAGACATTAACAGGAATCTTATGCTCTCGATCGATATCGTTCCTGTCCCGACAGACGAGGCTGTCAAGGAAGTAGAGCAGCGCCTTCTCGGTGTAGAGACCAACATTACGAACTGGCAGAGAAAGCAGAACATGAACAACAACTTCTCCGCAGTCATTCCCTACGATATGGAGCAGCAGAGAAAAGAATCAAAAGAGTTTCTGGATGATCTGACAACTCGCGATCAGAGGATGATGTTTGCTGTCATCACCGTAGTTCATACCGCCGAGTCAAAGAAACAGCTCGACAACGATACCGAGTCGATCCTGACCACAGCAAGAAAGCATCTTTGCCAGATGTCTATCCTGAAATTCCAGCAGCTTGACGGCATCAAGACCGCCCTCCCATTCGGTACACGAAAGATCGACGCATTCCGAACGCTTACTACAGAGAGCCTTGCAGTCTTCATGCCGTTCCGTGTACAGGAGGTCTATGACAAGGACGGGATCTACTATGGTCAGAATGTCATCAGTAAGAACATGATCATCGCTGACAGAAGGAAGCTCCTGAACGGCAACTCCTTCATCCTAGGCGTTTCCGGATCCGGTAAGTCCTTTACCGGAAAGAACGAAATCACAAACCTCATGCTTTCTTCAGATGCGGATATCATCATCATTGACCCAGAGCGGGAATACGCGCCGCTTGTCCGTGCAATGGGCGGTTCGGTCATTGAGATCTCAGCGACATCCTCTAACCACATCAATGCCATGGATATGAGTAAGGATTACGGCGAGACGGATCCCATCATTGAGAAATCTCAGTTCCTGCAGTCGCTTTGTGAGCAGATCATTGCGGGGCATCATTTCTCAAAAGGGCAGCAGTCTATTATCGACCGTTGTACTGAGAATGTATACCGTTACTACCAGCAGGGGAACTATCAGGGCACGCCCCCTACTCTCGCTGATTTCCGTGATGAACTTCTTAAGCAGCCGGAACCAGAGGCGCACTCGCTAGCGCTGGAACTGGAGCTGTTCACAAGAGGCTCTCTTAACACATTTGCGAAGCAGACGAATGTCAATACGGATAATCGTCTTGTTTGTTACGACATCCTGGAACTTGGCGAGCAGCTCCGAGCAATCGGCATGTTGGTCATCCTCGACTCGATCATCAACCGTATCACGAAGAACCGCATGAAGGGAAAGCAGACCTTTATTTTCATCGATGAGATCTATCTCCTGTTCATGCACGAATACTCCGCGCAGTTTCTGTTCAAGCTCTGGAAGCGTGTCAGAAAGTACGGTGCGTACTGTACCGGAATCACACAGAATGTGGATGATCTTCTTCAGTCTCATACGGCAAGAACGATGCTCTCGAACTCAGAGTTTATCGTCATGCTTAACCAGGCTGCAACGGACCGCGTGGAACTTGCAAAGCTTCTCAACATCTCGGATCTTCAGCTTTCGTATATCACGAACGTTGATGCAGGCCATGGTCTCATCAAAGTCGGATCGAATCTGGTTCCGTTTGCGAACAAGTTCCCGAAAGACACGAAGCTGTACAAGCTGATGACCACCAAACCGGGCGAAGGACTGGATGAGCCCTCTGAGGAGCCGAAGATGACAGCCGCCGGTACTGAAGCGTCATCCGACAAGAAACAGGCTTCCAAGGAACTTACCAAAGAAGATAAGGAGATTCTGATGAAAATCCGTGAGAGTTCCAAAGATGCGTCTGAGTTCAGAGAGAAAGCTAGGGCATACCTTGAGGGGCGCTATGGAAGCAAATGATCCGGCGGATTAACCGTTTCCGAATTGATTTCATTCAGCCGGCTTTATGCCGGCTGATTACATCTGTGAAAGGAGGTGTGAAAGTGGCAGATATCAAGACCAGGCAGATCAATAAAGGGACGATTAAGACGATCGACCGTGCCGCAAATCTTTCATCACATGTAAGGAGCTCAACTGTCAGAACAAAGGATCAGGTCGATTCTCAGACTGAGCCGGAACCCAGAAACGAGTCCGAGTATGCCAGTGATGAAACGATAAGAACTGTGGGAAGTGTTGTGAATATCGGATACAGGATGTCTATGGCCGGTAAGCAAAAGCCGGGGCGCGTTACTGCAGAAAGCACGCCGAGGATCGATGTGAAAACGAAGGCCGAAATGGTCCGGAAATCAAGAAGCGCCAGAGGAATCGGCTTCCCGGGATCCGGGAGTGGAAGCACGCCGAGAGCAACTCGTATGGGAAGCCTGGTAAAAAACGCGGAAACTTCTGTGGTCAGAGGAAAGCGCAGCATAAAACCGATTGCCCCGATAAGGGAAGGCAAGTCGATCAAGACCATATCCAGCGCCGGGGGGAAGCAAATGACAGCGCAGGCAAAGAAAACGGAAGCTGCGAGAAAGGCGGTAATCAAAACACGTAAGACGACGGAACGGATTAGGCACGATGTAAAGAAGTCTGCGATCATGACATATAAGGCGATGAAAGCGGTCATAGGCGGTGCGAAAGCCCTCTTTCTTGCTCTTATCGCCGGCGGCTGGGTGGCCGTGCTGGTGATTGTTGTCTTTGTATTCTTCGGCGCAGCTTTTTATTTCTTTGGAGATGAAAGTTCATCGAACTATACGCCTGTGAGCCAGGAGGTTGAGGCATACACACCTGTGATCCAGAAATATGCCGAGGAGTATGGGATACCGGAATACGTGGATCTCATCAAGGCTGTCATGATGCAGGAGTCAGGCGGCCGGGGTAAGGATCCTATGCAGGCGGCCGAAGGACCTTTTAATACAAAATACCCAAAGAAGCCAAATGGGATCCTGGATCCGGACTATTCTATACAGTGCGGTGTGCAGGAGTTGAAATCTGTATTAGAACAGGCCAAAGTCGAAAATCCGCTTGATATGGAACATATACGCTTGGCTTTGCAAGGGTATAACTATGGGAATGGCTATATCGCTTGGGCTGTCAAACGTGATGGCGGTTATACTGTTGAGAACGCTTCCGCCTTTTCCGATGAGCAAGCCAAGAAGCATGGCTGGAAGTCCTATGGCGATAAGCAGTATGTAGCCCATGTGCTTCGTTATTATCCCTATGGCAATTACAACTATGGAATCGGTAACACAAAGATCACGCAGGTGGCTGCGCAGCAGATCGGGAATCAGGGCGGCAAGAAGTTCTGGAGCTGGTATGGGTTCAATAACCGCGTTGAGTGGTGTGCCTGCTATGTATCCTGGTGCGCGGACCAATGCGGATATATCAAAGAAGGCATCATCCCTAAGTTCTCCTCTGTCGGCGACGGCATCAGTTGGTTCGAGAATAAGAATCAATGGCAGAAGCCGGGATATAAGCCGATGCCGGGGGACATCATCTTCTTCGACTGGCATGGAGATGGAGGATGCGACCATGTCGGTATAGTTGAAAAGTGCGATGGAAACATGGTTTTCACAATCGAAGGCAATTCTGGAGATATGTGTAGGAAGAAGAGTTACTCGGTGACCAGCCCTTTGATATATGGATATGGAGTGCCAAAGTACTAAACAATATTGAAAATCTGCCGTTTCTTATGAAACGGCAGATTTATCGAAAGATGGCAATATTTTTCCATAAAAGCAAATCGGGAATTGAAGGATTATTACTAAAGAGGTATAATAATATGATATATACGCTGACGATTTAGGACATCATTGGACATAATGAAACCCTTAACTTCCTGAAATTTTCCTACTCAAATGAAAACGGCGAAGAGTAGCCTGTCAAAAATGCTACACTTCGCCTCTTTTAATATGTGCGCCAATTTTACCTCAGTAAACGGTCTGCAAGGTTGGATTCAAATACAGATTTGTATAGTCTTAATCTCTGGCTTACGCCTCTCATGAATGCCGCATAATTGAATCTGGAACCAAATGATGCCAGGTCTTCTGCAATACCGACTCTGAGAAACTCTGTCCCATCATCGTATCCAATATACATGTGGACAGTCTCAATTTTTCCTTCATCATTTTTGCTGATTATGTTCATCAGCATCATTCCATCTCCTATGTCATACAGGTCAGCTCGTTTTTCAGATGATTTGTATTTCTTCATCATCGTGTTGCACCTCCTATGCCTTCAAGAACTGCATGATCTCCTCGTAGCTCTTGCCGCTGTCGGCAAATGCCTGAAGAAGCTCCTTCTGCTGCATCTCGCGCTTGCGGGTCATCAGCTTCTCGAGCACTTCTACTGCCGCGTCATATTTCTTCTTGGCCTTTGTAACATCTTCCTGCGCGCGCTCGATCTTCTCGTCAATATCTATCTTTCTGCCGGCCATCTTAATTATCCTCCTGCATTATGTATGCGAGCCTGTCGCTCAGTTTCTGTGTGGTACCTTTTATGTACAAAGCATCGATCCCGAATGCTTTGAGTATCTTCTTCTGTGTCTTGGTCACTGCATGGTCCATGCGGTATCTGTTCCCGAGCTGCCGTACCATCTCGATCTTTTCGAGTTCCCTGATCGCAGCAGGTACGGTCATGTAATTAGGCTTCTCATCCATCTCGTCCATGGCTGCCTTCAGGGTGGTGTAGATCTTGTTCCTGACGATCAAGGCTACGAATTCCACAAAGATCTTAGCATCTGCAGCCTGCTGTGAAGGGACTCTCAGGCTCTTGTTGCCGAGGTATGTCTTGTCGCCTCTGAACAGTTTCTCGGATCCGTCTCTGCTCTTGTAAAGACTGATCGCTTCCCTGGCTGTCATTCTCTGAGAGGTCACGATCACGAAGTATCCGCAGAGACTGAGTTCCCGATCGATCACATCTGTCTTTTCTATCCCATACAGGAATTTCTCATCCTCCTGTCCCTCATGGTAATAGACGAAGTCGAAGTATTTGCCGTATTCTTCCGGAGGCCTCACCTGAAGACCTCCCATCTTCTTCAGCACTCTTGCCATACGGTCTATCTTCATCTCGATCAGTTCTCGCTCAGATGCATATTTATTGCTGCTGTAGAAGATGTGGAAATACCTGTCTTTCGCATCGGATGGGAAAAGCTTCTGCTTCACTGTGATCCCGTTCACTCTGTAGTCTCTGATGCTGTTCGCTCTCACATCCTCGAACTTCCCTTTGTTCTCAAGGACAAGCCCTTTGACTAGATCTTTCATGCCTTTCATCATGATCACGAAGTCATAATGGCACTTGTCCATGTAGCGGATATTCTCCTTGCTGAAGTATCCGCGGTCAAGGATGAAGCCTGCTTTTCTGTAGCCATATCCTTTGGCTTTTTCCAGCATGTACTGGAGCTGCGAGATATCTACGATGCTCCCGGGATACTCCTCATAAAACAGAGGCTCTCTGTTGGTCTTGTCGTAGGCGATGGAGTAGTTGATCACCGGTACGCCTTTATCTTCCTTGGCATGTCCGAACTCCGCTATCTCTATGTCTCCGGCCTGACAGTTCTTGTTGGTGGAGTCATAGGAGATGTATATCCTCTCACGGTGGTCTCTCGACTCGTTCCACTGGTTCAGGAAGGCGACGCTTTGATCGACAGTCATGCTGTTCAGGAACGTCGACACCTTTGAGTCACTGTAGATACGCATGTCTTCGGTGAAGAGCGGGTGGTTGTATGCATAGCCAGGATAATACTGACCGGCGTTGTTCTCGGTGATTATGCTGTACGCTACGAGATCCAGAAACAAACCGCTGTCTTCGCCAATGATCCTTTC
>CADATR010000082.1 GCA_902790885.1 uncultured Eubacteriales bacterium | reverse complement strand
TTTTTTTTATGAAAACAGAAAAAGGAGGCATCAGGGAAAATGAAAGATTACGAACTCGGAACTAAATGTGTTCAGGCAGGATATACACCGGGCAACGGAGAGCCAAGGCAGATCCCTATAATACAGTCGACGACTTTTAAGTACGATACCGGCGAAGACATGGGAAAACTGTTCGACCTTGAAGCATCCGGTTACTTTTATACCAGACTTCAGAATCCGACCAACGACATGGTCGCAGCCAAGATAGCGGCTCTTGAGGGTGGCACGGCAGCAATGCTTACATCTTCCGGTCAGGCAGCCAACTTCTTTTCTTTGTTCAACATATGTGAATCAGGGGATCACATCGTCTCGTCCGCATCGATATACGGAGGAACATTCAACCTGATCTCCGTGACTATGGCAAAGATGGGCATAAGCGCAACATTCCTCTCTCCGGACTGCACAGAGGAAGAGCTGAACGCTGCATTCCGGGAAAACACAAAAGCAGTCTTCGGTGAGACAATAGCGAACCCTGCACTAACTGTTCTCGATATAGAGAAGTTCGCAAAAGCTGCGCACGAACACGGCGTGCCTCTGATCGTAGACAATACTTTCCCGACTCCTGTAAACTGCAGACCGATAGAATGGGGCGCGGATATCGTTACACATTCGACGACCAAGTACCTTGACGGACATGGTGCCGCAGTTGGCGGAGCTATTGTTGACTCAGGCAGATTCGACTGGATGGCTCATAAGGACAAGTTCCCGGGTCTCACGACGCCTGATGACTCATATCATGGGATAATCTATGCGGAGAAGTTCGGAAATGAGGGAGCATTTATCACCAAGGCGACCTCACAGCTGATGAGAGATTTCGGCAGCATCCAGTCGCCGCAGAATGCATTCCTGCTCAATCTGGGCCTCGAATCACTCCATGTCCGCATGCCTAAGCATGTAGAGAACGGGCAGGCTGTTGCGGAGTTCCTGGATAAACATCCTAAGGTAAAGAAGGTCAGCTACTCCGGTCTCCCTGGAGATCCGTATTATGAGATCGCCAGAAAATATATGCCAAACGGCGGATGCGGAGTCGTTTCGTTCGAGCTCGAAGACAGAGCCGCGGCGGAGAAGTTCATGGGACGCCTGAAACTCGCTGCGATAGAGACCCATGTTGCCGATGCAAGGACATGCTGTCTTAACCCGGCTTCGACCACGCACCGTCAGATGACGGATGAGCAGCTGAAGGCTGCCGGTGTTCCGGCAGGACTTGTAAGGATGTCTTGCGGACTTGAAGATAAAGAGGATCTGATCGAGGATATCAGACAGGCACTTGAAGATTAGGCAGGAGGAGGGGCTTTTATGCTGTGCATTCCATCCTGAAGTGAATCACACTGAGCATGGAGCTGAGTTCCTCGGACAAGCCTGTAAGCACAATCGAATTTGAGTAGCTCATGAAACCAGTCAATCTGTTCAGGGTATCGAGAATACGTGATGAGAAACTATTCAATATCATGGAGAAGCACGAGGCCGGTGATCATGATAATCACAGCATCCGCATCCATGAGATCGAATCTCTTCGCATACTCACAGATGCCCTGTCCGGACACGGGATAACGGTGAAGGATACCGACGGTTTTTACTTCGGATTCGTGATCCCTCTGATAGGCAAGGAGTTTGACCTCCTTAAGGTCACTGGGAAATTCTGTCTGAATATCGAACTGAAATCACAGGATGTGAGTGAAGAACAGATACTTGCACAGCTGAGAAAGAACCGGTATTATCTTACTCTTCTCAGAAGAAAGCTGATGATGTTCACCGTAGTTACAGATACTCTTACCTGTTACAGGCTTTCGGACGATGGTGAACTCGTTTCATCAGACATCAGGGAAATAGCGGGCGCTGTCAGAAAGTGCAGGGCGGCATATCACGGCAATATCGCAAAGCTGTTCCGCACTTCAGATTATCTGATCTCTCCTGAAGAAGATCCGGAAAGATTTCTGAAAGGGCAGTATTTTCTGTCCCCGGCTCAGGATTATGTAAAATCGGAACTGCTGAGGGACATATCAGACACTTCGTACTGCGCATTCTTCCATATATACGGGAAACCATGTACGGGAAAGACTCTTCTTATATATGATCTGGCCAAGCATCTGTCCGGCAGCGGCAAAACTCTTATAACCTGCGGGGAAAAGCCGTCGGAAGGACTGCTGTCGATAAGTGATTCTATAGAAAATCTTGATTTTATATCCGTGTCAGATATCACCGGGCCGGAGAAAATCAGCTGTTATGATTTTGTTCTGGTGGATGAAGCTCTTCGTATCGAACCGGCGGTTTTCGATATCCTGATCAAGGCAGCAGAGTCATATGAGCAGGTCTGTATTTTTTCTACAGACCCGTCTGCTGTGCTGACAGATACTGAACTCGAAAACGACATGCAGGGAAGGATACAGACACTTGGCCTTGCCGGGCAGTATGAGCTGTCGGAAAGACTGAGGGTGAACATGGAGATACAGACCTTCATCAACAGGCTCAGGCATTTAAGTTGTAAAACTGAAAAAAACTATGAATTTGAGCAAATATCAGTCAACTATGCCAACAACACGGATGAAGCCCGTGAGCTGATAGAATACTTCCGCGAAAAGGGATATGTATTCATCAACGCTCACAGGTACCCGAATGATCCTTTTGCAGATATTGAGGACTCTTTTGGATACAGGCATATAGCCGGCAGGGAATACAACAGCGCTGCAGTGCTGCTGGACGACTCGTTTTCATATGATGAAGACGGATATCTCAGGGGGATCCCTGAACCTGATCCGAAGCACCCGTATCCCGACATATTCGACCCTGGGATTACCCGTGTGCGCGAACGCCTTGCACTGGTGATCCTTGATGCACCCGAACTGCTTAGCAGCATACTTTCGATATTAGATTAAGAACTTTTGTGATAATTCCTGACAGCTCTGAATGATCCGATCAGCCGTAGTGCTTTCGCCAAAGCACTACTGTTTTTATCATAAGAACGCGAGAATACCCCTATCCTCTCTGTCTCCTTTTTTGTGCGCAGACAAAGAACCGTCACCTGTCTACTTCGTCTATTTTTGTGATAGAATCAGCGTGAAGGGCAAGGATCAGAAAGGACAGAAGGACGGGCTAGGAAAGAGATGGGAAAACTGAAAAGAAGAGTAATGAAAAAAGCCGCAAAATATGCGCTTAAGGCTGCAAAGAAGGGCGCCGGGAAAATACTGTCTGCTCCTCAGACGAATACTGAGAAGAAAAGCGCAGAAAAGGAAGCTCCGGGATTTGTTCCTAAGACCATAGGCAGCATTACCCTCAGGGCGATGCGAAGAAGCGACAGAAAAGAAGTCCTTGAGATGATGCGTGAATTCTACTCATCCGACGCGACTCTTACCGGCGGCTCAGATGAGATATTCAACAGGGACATAAATGAATGTCTTTCTGACAGCCCGTTTCTTGAAGGCTTTGTATTCGCGTACAAGGACGCGGACAGCAGCCTCTGGGGCTATGCCATGATCGCCCACAGCTTCAGCACTGAATTCGGAAAGCCGTGTATATGGATCGAAGATCTTTACCTTCGCGAGGAGGCGAGGGGCATGGGCCTTGCGTCAGGCTTCCTCAGCGGTCTGGAGGAAACGTATCCGGACTGCGTGATCAGGCTCGAAGCTGAATACGAGAACGAGCATGCGATGGAAGTGTATAAAGAGAAGGGATTCCGCGAATTCCCGTATGTTGAGATGATAAGGGAGGAGACAGAGAAAACTTCCCTGTCTCCGGAGGATAATTGAAGAAGTTATTACACGTAAGATCAATGATAACAGCGGCGGTCATGGCAGCGATCATGACCGTCATGCCATTCTGCTCAGCCCGGGCTTACGCTGCAGGGCCGCAGTCTTCGTTTGAGTATAAAAAATATCCGACTCATACGGAATATATGAAAGATCTCAGCATAAGGATGAGCAACGTATACAATAGCATCTCCGGCAAAACCGATGACGCAAAGATCATTCCTGTGCCGGGGATAGTAAAAACCTATATAAGGACAGACGGAGAGCGCTACAAATCTGAGAACTATGTCCCACAGGGCATATGCCGCGTCGGCAGGTATATCCTGGTCACTGCATATGATGCCAAAAAGAAGAATAACTCAGTGGTTTATGTGATAGATACCGGGAAAAATGAGCTGATATCCACTCTCACTATGCCTAACAGGTATCACGCAGGCGGGATCGCCTTTGACGGAGAAAACATATGGATGACGGGCAATACTTCAGATAAGTATGAGGGCGAACCGTTCGTTCAGTATATGGAATATGATACCTTCGTCTCACTTATCAAAAAACCTCTGGCAGAGGTATCCAGAGATGAGCTTTCAGGCCATATAACGATCAACAACAGGCCGTCGTTCCTGGAATACGACAACGGAGTACTCTGGGTGGGAACTTACGCAGGCAGCAAGGAAAGCTCAGAAGGCTACATGAACGGATATCCTATCGTAAAGAGGAACGGTAAGACGACTCTTAATACGCTGATGTACAGTATCATTACGGGTATCGATTCCAGTTCTCAGGGAGCAGACATAGATGGAAATAATCTGTATGTGTCCAGCTCATATAACGGCATGTTATACGGAGTGAAGACTTCATTCATCACAAAATACAGCATAAAATCGATAAAAAAAGGGGCTGAAACCCTTTCTGTCAGCGGTAAGGAGCTCAGCAGAGTGGAAGTCCCGAAGATGAATGAGGGTATACTCATTGAAGGACCTTCGATATATGTACTGTTTGAATCCGGAGCAAAGCAATATAAATACTGTGTAATGATAACAGACAGGATTCTCGCACTTAACAGGTCACTCTGGAACTGACAAGGAGCAGCCATGAAGAAGAAAGCCATAGTAATAATAGCGGCTATAGCTGTTCTGGCAGCTGTCGGAACCCTGATATACTACAAATATCTGAGAGATCCTAACCTTGCTGTGAGGAGCAAGGCTGTAGAAATCAGGGAAGACGAGGTGAAGCAGCTGGCTTTCAGCTACAGCGGAAATGATGAGGGGAAGAGCCTTAACCCGCTCTTCTTTGTGCCGGCCGAGAGCAGGGAATACAGATTCTCTGTTACAGATATCGTCAGCGACAGTACAGCCGGCATTGCTCTTTATGTGGCGGATGAAGAATTTGCGGATCATCTGGTGATCGACAATTATTCCTCCAAAAGCAGCGACAGCGACACGGAAGATCTCGAAGGGGATTCGTATCTTGAGAAGGGCAAAAAGTATTACATAATGACAGTAGTTAAAGGAAATGAGGAGACAGAGGATTTTGACGGCTCTGTCAGCATTACTGTTTCAAAGAAACCCGAAGACGAAGAACCCGCACAGCTGCCCGAAAACGACAGTGTCACTCTTACTGTAAAAAATGAAGGTCAGAGCTGTGCTTTGTTCAGCCCTGAGGAAAGCTCATATTTCAGATTCGATACGATGATCACTACCGGCGATGCGGCTGAGGGATTCTCATCCGTATCTTCGATCACTTCGGAGGAAGGCCGCAAAATACCGATGACCGAGGGCATCGCGTGGCTCGAAGCCGGAAAGTCTTACCATGTATGGGTAAATGTAAGTGAAACAGAGGAAAAGTCATCCGAGGTGGAATTATCCTGCATCAGACTGAATACTCTTGAGGTTTCAGGAACATGCGAAACAGAGCTGGAAGCCGACTCGCTTATAGAGTATACTGCTGAAGAAAGCGGCTATACAGCCGTCTACTCCGTATCGGAAGGTGATCCTGCCGGACTGGTATTTGAAAAACCGGGTTTCGCGATCAGATCAGATGACAACTCCGCGCTGTTCAGCGAAAATGAAAAAGATTTTACGATGGTATTCAAGGCTGAACGAGGTAAAAAATACCATATCGCGGTCTATGGGGTGATAAAGGAATGCAAGGTCGTGACAGAACCGTACACCGAGGAAGAGGAAAGTGGAGAAGACGAGGTCACGGAAGGCACGGGAGAAATGAAAGAAACAGATCCGCAGGAGACGGATCAGCAGCAATAAAGGAGGACAGTCAATGGCCACAAACAGGATCCTTATAATAGACTTCGGCGGACAGTACAATCAGCTGATCGCCAGAAGAGTGAGGGAGAGCGGCGTATATTCAGAAGTCAGAGGCTTTGAGTCGGTGACTCTCGAAGACATACGGGAATTCGACCCGAAGGGCATCATATTCACAGGCGGACCACAGAGCGCCTATGGAGAAGGGGCGCCGTCCATCGATGACGGCATCTTTGAACTTGGGGTGCCGGTGCTCGGAATCTGTTACGGTGCCCAGCTCATGGCTTACCGCCTGGGCGGTAAGATAGAGTCTGCGCCTACGAGCGAATACGGACGCACGGAGGTCACAGTCACAGGAAAGGACGGGATCCTCAGAACTGCGGACGATATCAATGTCTGCTGGATGAGCCACACTGACTATATAAGCGCTCCGCCTGAGGGCTTCACAGTCACCGCGCATACTGATGACTGCCCTGTAGCGGCCATGGAGGACCGCAGCAGAGGATTCTACGCGGTGCAGTTTCACCCTGAGGTCAACCATACGCAGCACGGAGCAGAGTTCATAAGGGACTTTGTACTCGATGTATGCGGATGCGATCCGGACTGGAAGATGGACTCTTATGCTGAGACACAGATCGCTGCGATCAGGGAAAAAGTCGGAGACGGCAAGGTGCTTCTCGCGCTGTCAGGCGGTGTCGATTCGTCGGTAGTTGCTGCTCTGCTTGCTAAGGCCATCGGATCTCAGCTGACCTGCGTATTTGTTGATCATGGTCTTATGAGAAAGAACGAAGCTGACGAAGTAGAGTCAATATTCGGCAAAGAGGGCAAGTTTGACCTCAATTTCATCAGGGTCAATGCTGCAGAAAGATACTACAGAAAACTTGCAGGTGTTACAGAGCCGGAGAGAAAGCGCAAGATCATCGGCGAAGAATTCATAAGGGTCTTTGAAGAGGAATCAAAAAAGATCGGTGCTGTTGACTATCTTGCGCAGGGCACGATCTATCCTGATATAATCGAAAGCGGCCTGGGCAAGTCCGCTGTTATAAAGTCCCATCATAATGTAGGGGGACTTCCTGACTACGTGGATTTCAGGGAGATCATAGAGCCTCTCAGGATGCTCTTCAAGGATGAGGTAAGGCAGCTCGGAAGAGAGCTCGGCCTGCCTGAATACCTTGTAACAAGGCAGCCGTTCCCGGGACCGGGCCTCGGAGTCAGGATCATCGGTGAAGTCACTGCAGATAAAGTGAAGATAGTCCAGGATGCTGATGCCATCTACAGGGAAGAGATAGACAAGGCCGGCCTGGCAGGGGAGATAAGCCAGTACTACGCGGCTCTTACCAACATGCAGACCGTCGGAGTCATGGGTGATTTCAGGACCTATGACTACGCGATCGCTCTTAGGGCCGTGATCACTTCAGATTTCATGACAGCCACCGCCGCGGAGATACCATGGAACGTGCTTCAGCGCGTGATGACACGTATAGTGAACGAGGTGGATCACGTCAACAGGGTATTCTACGATCTTACGAGCAAACCGCCGGGGACTGTAGAGATGGA
>CADATR010000081.1 GCA_902790885.1 uncultured Eubacteriales bacterium | reverse complement strand
AAGCGCAGAACGATGGCAAGCCAAAGGCGGAATAGAAATGCAGCAAACCCGCTGTAAAACGGCAGAACGCATGACAGTAATTTCAGAGATGAGTGAAGAAACCAGAGTGAACAAGGAAAGCGGCAAAAGGATCGTGGCCATATGCTACGATTTCGATAAAACTCTCTCGCCTGACAACATGCAGGCGCAGGGCTATCTTCAGGCGATCCATTATGAGAACCAGGACGAATTCTGGAAGGAGACAATGGATCTGGCGCGCACCCACGACATGGATTCGAATCTGGCGTGGATGTATCTGATGCTTAAAGGCGCCCGCGGCAAGGAGATATTCAGACGCGAGATGCTGGCCCGTTATGGCGCCATGGTTGAACTGTATGACGGGGTCGCGGACTGGTTCGACCGCATAGACTCTTACGGTGAGAAGCGCGGCATCACAGTCGAGCATTACATAATCTCCTCAGGCCTCCGTGAGATGATAGAGGGCACGTGCATCGCTGACAAATTCAAGAGGATATATGCCAGCTCATTCTATTATGACGAGGCAGGCGTGGCGATATGGCCTGCGCAGGTGGTCAACTTTACTGATAAGACTCAGTATCTGTTCAGGATATCCAAGGGAGTGCTTGATGTGAACGACCCGGCTGTGAACGATTACTTTGCGCCTGAGGACATACGCGTGCCGTTTGCCAATATGGTATACATAGGGGACAGCGAGACGGATATCCCGTGCATGAAGCTGGTAAACTCGTACAACGGATATTCGGTTGGCGTATACGATCCGAAGACGGGCGACAAGCGCAGGGTGCTGAAGCTTCTCGAGGAGAACAGGATAGGGTATTACGCTCCTGCCGATTATACAGAGGGCTCTGAGATCGACCAACTGATTAAAAGCGTAATCGACAGGGTATCGGAGAAATAAAATGAAAAAGAGACGTATAACATTCAATTCACCGGTGGTGCTGAGCTTCGTTATCATAAGCTTCGGCGTAATGGTGGCAAACTATCTGACAGCCGGTCTCAGCAACCAGATGCTGTTCATGACATACCACTCATCGCTGGCTTCACCGCTGACGTATGTCAGGTTCTTTACTCATGTGCTGGGCCATGCGGGATGGAGTCATTATATAAGCAATATGATGTATCTGCTGCTTCTCGGACCGATGCTTGAGGAGAAGTACGGATCGAGGACTATCATCGAAGTGATACTTATCACCGGACTGATGGCCGGCCTTGCGAACTGGCTGCTTTTCCCGACTGTAGGGCTCTGCGGAGCAAGCTCGGTAGTGTTCGCATTCATACTGATGACATCGTTCACGAGCTTCAAAGAGGGCGAGATTCCGCTGACAGTCATTCTGGTAGCGATAATCTTCATCGGGCAGCAGGTATATGACGGGATCTTCGTGCAGGACAACATCTCGAACATGGCACACATCGTTGGCGGCATCGTCGGAGCGGTCGCCGGCTATACACTTAACAAGAAAGACTAGAATGTTTCTCAGCGAGGTGGATCATGTGAAATATCCGGATGTGAAGCAGAAATACAGATTTGAGAAGGCAGCAGACCTGTAGACGAGTGGTTTTGTAGGAGAAAAAATGTCGCCATTACTTATAAAGGCTGTTACAGCCATTACACTTGCTCTTATTTTTTATACGATCGGCGTATGGTCTGAGCACAGGGCAAGGCTTCTGAAGCCGGCACATCTCGTGTTCTTCTGGCTGGGTCTCTGCGCCGATATGACCGGCACCATGATGATGTCGAAACTTGCAGACGGTACAGGCGGCGGGCTTATGAGCGCTCATGGCATCACCGGAGTGATAGCAATAATACTCATGATGATCCATGCGCTGTGGGCAACTGTCGTACTCGTACGCAAAGATGAGAAGGCGATGCATACATTCCACCGCTTCAGCATCATAGTATGGCTGATATGGCTCGTGCCGTATATCCTTGGCATGGTTATGGGAATGCGCTGATATGAGACTCTTTATTGCGATAAACCTGAATGACGATATGAAAGACGCGCTCCTTGATGTGCAGGACACGATGCGGACCTACGGAGTGAGGGGAAAGGACACTTCTCCGGAGAACATGCACCTGACGCTTGCATTCATCGGAGAGTACGATGATCCTGCGCGTGTAAAAGAGATAGTGGATAGCATTGAAATCAGACCTTTTGAGCTGAAGCTGAAAGGGATTGGAGCTTTCGGGGATCTCTGGTGGGTCGGTACGGATAACAGTTCGCCGCTCATGGCGATAAGCCGCAGACTGAGACGGGCCCTCGCGGAGGCAGATATTCCTTTTGATAAGAAGAAGTTTTCGCCTCATATAACGATCATTCGCAGGGCAAACGGAAAGCTCTCAAGGGAGGCTGCGAATGAGATAGCGGTAGATGACGGTGTTTCGATGACCGTCGATCATATCTCGCTCATGCGCTCGGACCGGGGCAAATACGGGATGATATACACAGAACTGTAAGAGACAGCGGAGGCCGATGATGCAGATAATACATGCAGACATAGTATATTCGAAAGACAGGGAACATCTGGCCGTGCATCCGGACAGCTATATCGCTGTTGATAAAGGCATCGTAAAAGGCATCTGGCCTGTGATCCCGGATGAATACATTGGCGCGCCTGTGACAGACTATGGAAAAGGCGTTCTTATACCGGCATTTTCGGATCTTCATGTACACGCGCCGCAGTATCTCAACAGAGGGCTCGAGATGGACATGTTGCTCGCTGACTGGCTCGATAAATGCACTTTTCCGATGGAGGCGAGGTATGCCGACCCGGAATTCGCGAAGCTGGCTTATGACGCGTTCGTCGATGATATGATCGCCAATGGCACGATGCACGCTTGCGTCTACGGAACGATCCATACAGAGGCTACGTCCTATCTGCTCGAGAGGATGGACAGCAAGGGAATGAAGGGCTTTGTCGGAAAGGTGAACATGGACCGCAGCGCGCAGAGCGATCTTCTGGAGGATACGGATGGATCGGTCCGCGCGACAGAAGAATTCCTCGAAAAATACAGCGGCAACCAGAACACCAGGCCTATCCTGACACCGAGATTCGCGCCAACATGCACTCGCGAACTGATAAACGGACTCGGGAAGCTCGGCAAAAAATACGGAGTCGGCATGCAGACCCACCTGGTTGAATCGCTGTGGGAGGCGGAGCAGGCAAGGATACTGTTCCCTGAATGCTCATGCGATACGGAGATCTATGAGAAGGCGGGACTGATGGATAACGGACCGGTCATAGGAGGACACTTCATATTCCCGTCTGAAGATGACATTCGCATAATGCAGAAATATGACTGCTATGCCGTTCAGTGCCCTGATGCCACTATCAGTGTGATAGCGGGGATAATGCAGACCGGAGCTCTGCTTGACAGAGGGATGAAGATAGGCCTTGGCAGCGATATTTCCGCAGGGCATCACATCGGCGTATATACTCAGGCAGCGCGCTCGGTGCAGCTGTCAAAGCTGAAGCAGTTCTACGAGCCTGAAGGCAACCGCAAGATCACATTCCCGGAGGCGTTCTGGATGGCTACAAAGCAGAGCGGAGAACTCTTCGGCGGCACAGGTTCGCTGGAGCCGGGCTCGGTATTCGACGCCCTTGTGATCGATGGACTTTCAGATGCAGCAAGAGAGCTTGCTCCGGAGCAGGTCGCTGAAAGATTCTGCTATATCGGAACAAAGGAGAATATCAAGGTGCGTTACCTGAACGGACAGGAGATATGAGGGAGGCAGAGGCCGTGACAGTAAGACTTGCGACTATCGAGGATAATGAAGTACGCCGTCACATATATAGTTATCGTTAATATAGTTGCTTTCTGTCTTTATGGCATAGATAAGTCTGCGGCCATAAAACAAAAGCAGCGGATCCCTAACCGCGTGCTGCTTCTGATAGCGGCTTTTGGCGGTTCTATAGGGGCTCTGGCAGGAATGTACACGTTCAGGCATAAGACGAAAAAACTGTATTATACTGTTACGGTGCCGGTGATGCTCATACTGCAGATCGCGGCTGTCGTACTGTTTCTGAACGCCTGATCCATATACACAGGAGAATATACTATGATAGGCAATTTTTGCAGGGAATGCGGCACCAAGCTGGTGCCGAAGGAATTGGAAAATGAAGGGATCATCCCGTACTGCCCTGAATGCGGACAGTACAGGTTTCCACAGTACAACGTTGCGGTCAGCATGATAGTCGTCAACGAGGAGAAAGACGAGATACTGCTTATACAGCAGTACGGGAGACAGTCGTACATACTCGTCGCCGGGTATGTGACCCGGGGAGAGGCCCTCGAGGACGCAGTAGCGAGAGAGGTGAAGGAAGAGACCGGAATGACTGTCTCTCACATGAAGTTCAACCGCACGCAGTTCTTTGAGAAGTCCGACACTCTCATGTGCAATTTCACAGCATTCGTGAAGGATTCTTCAGAGCTTGATACCAATTATGAGATAGATAAATACGCCTGGTTCACGCGCGACGGAGCGAGAGAAAACATCCGTCACGATAGCCTGGCAGAGTATTTCCTTGTTTCATATCTTGACGAATAGAACATATACAGGAGGCACATAATGAAGACTTTAGTCGCATATTTTTCGGCGAGCGGCAATACTGCTTCGCTTGCTAAAAGAGTCGCGCAGGCTGCAGAGGCTGATCTGTTTGAGATAAAGCCGGTAGAGCCTTATACAGACGCAGATCTTAAATGGACGAATCCGCTTGCAAGATGCAACAAGGAGAAGATCGGCAAAAAGAATGTACCGATCGCTGAAAGAGTGAAGGATATGGATGAATACGAGCTGGTGCTTATCGGATTCCCGGTATGGTACTATGCGGCTCCGAATATCATCGAGACATTCGTAAAAAGCTATGACTTCAGCGGCAAGAAGGTGGCTCTCTTCGCTACCTCGGGAGGCAGTGATATCACCAAGGCTCCGGCCAGGCTGCAGCCTCTCATGAAGGGCGAGATCATAGGGGCAAAGCTTTTCAGCCCTGATGCAAGCTATGCTGAGCTGAACGTATGGACGAACAGCCTGAAATAAAGATATTTGGGAGGATTTCAAAGGATGAGAAAGATTCTCGTTGTAGTGGATATGCAGAATGACTTCATCGACGGGGCTCTCGGAACTCCGGAGGCAGTCGCCATCGTTGAGAACGTGAAGGCCAGGATACGCGAGTATGACAAGGCGGATGTTTTTGTGACGATGGATACTCATTTCCCGGAATATCTGCAGACTCAGGAGGGGAGGAATCTCCCGGTGGAGCACTGCATCAAGGGCACAGAGGGCTGGCAGATAAGAAGCGATATAGCCGAGCTTCTTACAGACGCGCATGTCTATGAAAAGCCGACATTCGGCAGTGTGGCGCTCGCAAAAGACATTGCTGAGATCGCGGCGAAAGAAGAGATCGAGATCGAGGTGCTGGGACTCTGCACGGATATCTGTGTGGTGTCGAACGCGCTGCTCCTGAAGGCAAATATGCCTGAGGTGAAGATAACAGTCGATCATACATGCTGCGCCGGAGTCACACTGGAGTCGCATGAGGCGGCTCTGATGACGATGCAGATGTGTCAGATAGGGATCGTGTAGCATGCTGTACATAATAAGACACGGAAAGACTGAAATGAACGCGAAGATGCTCATGCAGGGCAGGAGCGACTACCCGCTCAATGAGACCGGGATAGCTCAGGCTGAAGAAGCTGCAGGGCGCTTTGCGGATATGGGCGTCAGGATAGACAAGGTGTATACGAGTCCGCTGATAAGAGCTGTGCAGACGGCAGAGCGGATAGCACCTGACGCGGAGCTTGCGGACGAGCAGAGGCTTATAGAAATGGACTATGGGCCTTATGAGGGAATGGATCTTAATCATCCGGCCCCTGAGGTGATCGACTTCTTCATGGACTTCGTCAACGTGCCTGCACCTGAGGGCATGGAGCAGCTCCCGGCAGTTGTGGAAAGGGTCGGAAGCTTTCTTGACGAGATAGTTGAAGAGGCTGAGAATAGCAATATCCTTATCTCGACTCATGCCATCGCGATGAAGGGAGCGCTCGAATACCTCACACCGCTTTCAAAGGGCAGCTACTGGTCGAAGAATATCGGCAACTGCGATATTTACGTGTCTGAGGCTGCGGACGGCAAATACTCCGTACCGGTGCTCATCGAAGACGGCAAGGACCGCTGGGAAGGCGCGGATAAAGCCGCAGAATAAAAAACACTGAATAAGGACAAAAAAACAGAATGGAATACAGAAAACTCGGAAATACAGGACTCGAGGTAAGTGTCATAGCGCTTGGCTGCGAGGCATTTGTTGAAGACAACAGCAACGCGAAAGAATTTCTCGACATGGCAGAGGAGGCCGGAGTCAATTACTTCGATCTCTTCTCACCGGATCCTGCCGCGAGGTCGGCCCTCGGAGAGGCTCTCAAGGGCAGGAGAGAGAAGTTCATCATACAGTCGCACATATCATCCGTATGGAAGAACGGCCAGTACGAGAGGAGCCGCAATCTTGACGATGTAAAGGCGGCCTTCGAGGACTCGCTTGAGAGGCTCGGCACGGACTATATCGACGTAGGAATGATCCACTACTGCGATGCTGACAGCGACTGGCAGGCCATAAAGGACAACGGCATAGTCGAGTACGCGAAGCAGCTCAAGGCTGAGGGCAGGATACATCATATAGGACTTTCGTCTCATAACCCTAAGGTTGCGATAAAGGCGATCGAAGAGGGCGACATCGAGGTGCTGATGTTCAGCATCAATCCTGTATACGACATGCTCCCGGGTACGGAGGTGGTAGATGATCTCTGGGCTGATGAGGTGTACGAAGGAGGCTTTGTCAATATGGATCCGGAGAGGCAGAGGCTGTACGAGCTCTGCGAGAGCATGGGCGTAGGCATCACGGTAATGAAGGCATTTGCCGGAGGAGATCTTCTTTCCGCGGAGATGTCTCCTGCGGGAGCGGCTCTTACTCCGGTGCAGTGCATAAGCTACTGCCTGTCGAGACCGGCCGTGGCAACAGTATGCTCGGGTGCAAGGAATGCTGAGCAGCTGGCAGAAAGCATCGCGTACTGTGACGCAAGTGACAGCGAGCGTGACTATGCTGAAGCCTTTGCGAGCTTCCCGAAGGTGAGCTGGAGCGGACACTGCATGTACTGCACGCACTGTCATCCGTGTCCGGCTGAGATAGACATCGCATTCGTCACAAAGCTCCTTAATCTGGTGATCGCTCATAATGAGTCGAACGGCATCAAAGAGGGAAGCGAAGGCTTCCGGGTGCCGGATACCGAGAGAATGCACTACGAGGTGCTGGAGAGGCATGCGGGCGACTGCCTGCAGTGCGGAATGTGCGAGACAAGATGTCCGTTCGATGTTAAAATACGTGAAAATATGAAGCATGCCGAGGAGGTATTCGGACAATGATAACAGGAAAACAGAGAAGTGAACTCAAGAAGCTGGCTCAGGATCTTAAGCCGACTGTCATGATAGGCAAGGACGACATCACTCCGGCGATAATATCGGCGATAGATGATTACCTCAGCGCGCATGAGCTGGTGAAGGTACAGATACAGGAGGGCTCGCTTGAAGAGCCTAAGGATGCCGCGAATGCCATAGC
>CADATR010000080.1 GCA_902790885.1 uncultured Eubacteriales bacterium | reverse complement strand
GCTCGATCCCATCAAAGCATGCGAAATACTTGGCGTTTCATACGATGAGTATAAAAACCGCCCGGATCAATAAGAATGTGTCCAGATCCCGAAAGGGATCACGATCTCAAACGCTATATCACAAAAGCCCAGGCCAGTTATCTGGCTTGGGCTTTTAAAGTGTGCGATTATTACGCTTTTACATATTATGATTTCAGTCGCCTTTTGTTATGCGCCGCCAGCCATCCCTTTTGTTTTACAGCTCGTTGCGCATCATGTCTGCAAAGCTCTCGCGCCTCACGACAAGTCTGGCTTCATCGCCCGCCAGCATCACCATGGCTGGTCTAGGCACCCTGTTGTAGTTTGAAGCCATAGCGTAGTTATACGCTCCGGTGGTGAGCACTGCGATCACATCGCCTCTCTCAGGCCTTGCCATGAAGATGTTCTCGGCGATGCGGTCACCGCTCTCGCAGCATCTGCCGGCGATGGTGCATTCAAAATCTGCAGCCTCGCCTGCCCTGCTCGCGTTAAGGACTGTATATTCCGACTTGTACAGAGCGTACCTCGGATTGTCAGTCATGCCGCCGTCAACGGTCACGTAATTGCGGTAGCCCTTAACCTCTTTGACCCCGCCCGTCTGATACAGCGTCACGCCCGCGTCAGCCACGATGCTGCGGCCAGGCTCCATGAATACCGCGTCGAGCGCAAAGTCGTTCTCCGCGAGAGCGGCGTTCAGGTGGTCTGCCACCTCTCTGATCCTGGCAGGTATGTCGGATACGGGATCCTTCTCGGTATATCTGACTCCGAAGCCACCGCCGATGTTGAGCACCTTTATCGTGTGCCCAAGCCCGTCTCTCACCTTGGCCGCGAAGCTTATGAGTATCTCCACCTGCCTTTTGAACGAGTCGCTCTCGAATATCTGCGAGCCCACGTGGCTGTGGAATCCTGCCACCTCTATATTGCCGCACTCAAGCGCCGCCTTTACGAAGCCGTACGCCTGGCCGGTATCGATAGGCACGCCGAACTGAGAGTCCACCTTACCTGTGTTGATGGCCTCGAGCGTATGAGGATCGAGTCCGCAGGTGAGCCTCAGGAGCACCTTCTGCGTCACTCCCGCCTCAGCCGCAGTCCTGTTAAGCACCTCAAGCTCGTTGAGATTGTCCACAACGAAATATCCGATGCCGCTTTCTACACCGTACCGGATGTCCGCGTCGGTCTTGTTTGTGCCGTGGAAGAACATCTTTGACGCCGGGAAGCCGGCAGCCAGAGCTGTGTAGATCTCGCCAGGCGACACTACGTCGACGCACATTCCTTCGGACTGCACCACAGGGTATATGCCCTTGAAGCAGAGCGCCTTGCTCGCGTAAAGCGGAGCGGACTCAGGTCCGAAGCACTCATGCATGGCGTTCACGTACGTTCTGCAGTTTGCGCGCACAACGTTCTCGTCGAGCACGTACAGCGGCGTACCGAATTCCGCGGCAAGCTCTTCCGCGTCAAAACCGCCTATGGCCAGGTGGCCTTTTTCATTTATGGTCAGATTGTCATATAGCATGTTTTTACCTTTCAGGCTCTTTCTGCTCAGCCGCGACGGCCGAATCTTAGAGCATGTGCGCGAGGAGCTCCTCTCTCGAGTGGTGCGAAAGATATGCAGGCGGTACGTCAAAGAGTGTACGCGCTCCGCACTGCCCTTCGCTGTTCATCCTGTATGCCGCGCGCGCAGCTGCGGCGAGGATGCTTCCGGTGAAGAACGGATTGGAATCGAGGTTGAGCGTGAATTCAACTGTGTTGTCGAACTCCCTGTCGAGGCCCGTGCGGCCGCTTCTTATGACGCTGCCGCCGTGCGGAAGTCCGCTGTGGTCTCTGTCGAGCTCTTCCTGAGTGATGAATGTGACAGTCGTGTCATATGGCTCAAAGTAGTTTGGCATTGTCTTGATCGCCTCTTCGATGGCAGCCTTGTCGGCGCCCTCCTCAGCGACAACCCAGCACTCTCTGAGGTGCATCTGGCGTGCCGTGAACTCCGGATGCTCGTTGTTCCTGACGCTCTCAACAGCAGCCTCAACAGGCACTGTGTACTGCCTTGCGTCCTTGACGCCTTCGATCCTTCTGATCGCGTCGGAGTGACCCTGGCTCACGCCTCTTCCCCAGAATGTATAGCTGTCGCCCTCAGGGAGAGCAGCGTCTGCGATTATCCTTGCGAGCGAGAAGTATCCCGGATCCCATCCGCACGAGATGATGCCTACCTTGCCCGAAGCCGACGCAGCCGCATCAACATTCGCGAAGTGTTCAGGAATGTTGGCGTGATTGTCGAAGCTGTCGATGACGTTGAAGTTCGCTGCGAGCTCAGGAGTCATCCAAGGCAGGTCTGTTGCACTGCCTCCGCAGATGACGACTACGTCTATGTCGTCCTTCATGCCTGCCATCTGATCATAAGCCATCACAGGCGCGCCCGTCGCAGTCTGCACAGACGCAGGGTCTCTTCTTGTGAACACAGCCACAAGCTCCATGTCCTGAGCCTGAGTAACAGCAGCCTCAACTCCTCTTCCGATGTTTCCATATCCGGCAATACCGATTCTTATCATTTTTATTCTCCTTTTCCTTCTCTTGTCCCATGTGCATTCCGCTGCCGGCATCCCCCTTAGTCGGCAAGCAGATCGTCCATGTTGTATAATCCGGCAGGCTTTCCGGCGAGGAATCTCGCCGCGGCAACCGCTCCGTCGGCAAAGAGCGCCCTGTCGTGCGCCTGATGAGTCACGGTTATAGTCTGCGTGTTGGTCCCGAACATCACCTCGTGGATACCGACTATGTTGCCCATTCTGACTGAATTGATGCCTATCTCATCCGGCTCGCGCTTGCAGTCGCCGGATCTTCCGAGATTGTAGTGAAGCTCAGGCCTTGCCTCCCTTACCGCGTCAGCCAGCATCAGTGCTGTGCCGCTCGGAGCGTCCACCTTTCTGTTATGATGGGTCTCTACGATCTCAATGTCGCAGGCTCCGAACTTGGCCGCGATCTCCTTCACCACTTTGGCCGTGATCGCAACTCCGACAGACATGTTCCCCGACTTGAATACAGGGATGCTCTCGGCAGCCTTAGCGATGCACGCCATCTCCTCTTCAGTCTGCCCCGTCGTGCAGACCACAGCAGGCAACCCGCGCTTCACGCAGTAGTCCATCAGCTCGGCCGTAACGGAATGGTGCGAAAAATCGATCACCATGTCCGCCGGTCCCTGATACGCGTCCATCATGAGATAAGCCCCGTCGGCTCCCGTAGGAGTCACGCCGGCTATCACTTCCATGTCGTCAGTACTGGCTATGATGCGGGCGAGGATCGAACCCATCGCTCCGTCTATTCCGTTAATTATCACCTTCATCAGGCTCTTCCTCCGTTTATGTTATTGGATCTTCCGGATCCGGTAAAATACTGATATTGACTGGTTATCATCTGATTACTGAATGATACCGAGATCTGTCATGGCCTTGCGCAGTCTCGCGAGGTTCTGCTCCTCCATGCGGTACAGCGGCGATCTGATAATAGGATCGCACCATCCCATCATTGCCAGAGCTTCCTTTACAGGGATAGGGTTAACTTCGCAGAAGAGAGCCTTTACGAGCTCGTTGTACTTGCACTGAAGAGCAGCCGCGCCCGCTACATCGCCGTTCCAGAATCTTGTGCAGATCTCTCTTGTCTCAGCAGGGATGACGTTCGACAGCACCGAGATGACTCCCTTGCTTCCCATCGACAGGAAAGGAACTATCTGGTCGTCATTGCCCGAGTAAACGTCGAGCTTGTCGCCCGCGAGAGCGAATGTGTCAACGATCTTTGAGATGTTGGAGTTTGCCTCCTTGATGGCCGCTACTCCGTCGATCTCAGCGAGCTTTACGTATGTTGACGGCTCTATGTTGAGTCCTGTTCTCGAAGGAACGTTGTACGCGATGATAGGCACGTTGCTTACGCTTGCGTACTCGCTGAAGAGCTTCACCAGACCGTTCTGAGTAGCCTTGTTGTAGTACGAAGTGACTATCAGGCAGGCGTCTGCGCCGGCGTCGCTGGCATACTTTGTGAGCTGCTTGCCGTACTCGGTGTGGTTCGATCCCGTGCCGGCGATGATAGGAACTCTTCCGTTCGCTCTCTCTACAGCGTAGCTGATGCATGCCTTGTGCTCTTCATCCGTAAGGGTTGAGCCTTCACCCGTGGTGCCGGCGATGACGAGAGCGTCGATGCCCGACTCGATCTGCCAGTCGATCAGTGCTCCGAACTGGTCAAAATTGACTCCGTCCTCTGTCATAGGTGTGATGAGAGCTGTAGCGACTCCTTCGAAAATAGTGTTGGTTCTTGCCATTGTTAATTACCTCCTCATTTTGAATAATGGTGTCCAAGAATGAGATGAGGCTATCGTTCAGATACTTCAGAGACTGCCCGGATCAAAAAGAGCAGCTGATGCGGATCAGCTGCTCATGACAAATCAAAACAAATAACTCTGATGCTTATCATGGATAGCGCTCCGCGTATTTCGCGACAGTCGTACGCATCTTATTGCGTCCGCCCAGATCGGCCCGGGTGCAGCCCCGGCTTCACTTCGGCGTCAGCCCCTTTCGATCCTCCCTCCACTGCACTGGTAAAGCGGGAGTACTACTGATGACGTGACGCGTCCTCTATCTCAATTGAGGCAATTTTATTATTTCTTCTGCATTATGTCAATGACCGGGCACGATTCTTTGGGTTTTTTAACAAAACATGTCCTGACTTTTGTGAGGCGCCCTCTATTCTTCAGGCTGCGGCGGAACGCACTTCAGAGCTTCGGCCAGATCCTCGTCCGTAGGGATGTAGTCTGTCATGGTGCCGTCGTTGTACTGCTGGTAAGCAACGAGGTCGAAGTAGCCTGTTCCCGAGAGTCCGAAGAGTATGGTCTTCTCCTCACCGCTCTCTTTGCACTCCAGCGCGGTATCGATGGCGGCCCTGATGGCGTGGCTGCTCTCAGGAGCAGGGAGTATGCCTTCAGCCCTTGCGAAGATCTCAGCTGCCTCGAACACCTCTGTCTGCTCGTACGCAACGGCTTCCATCATGCCCTGGTCGTAGAGCTCGGAGATGATGGTGCTCATTCCGTGGAACCTGAGTCCGCCTGCGTGGATAGGCGACGGGATGAATTTATTGCCGAGTGTGTACATCTTCGCGAGCGGGCAGACGTTTCCGGTGTCGCAGAAGTCGTACAGGTATTTGCCCCTTGTAAGGCTCGGGCATGATGCCGGCTCAGCCGCGATGAATCTGTAATCCTTTTCGCCTCTGAGCTTCTCGCCCATGAACGGAGCGATGAGTCCGCCGAGGTTCGATCCGCCGCCCGTGCAGCCTATGATGATATCCGGCTCCACGCCTATCTTCTTGAGAGCCGTGTATGCCTCCTGTCCTATGACGCTCTGGTGCAGCAGCACCTGGTTGAGCACGCTTCCGAGCACGTATCTGTATCCTTCGGAAGTGACTGCCACCTCAACAGCTTCTGAGATGGCGCAGCCCAGGCTTCCGGTTGTTCCCGGGAATTCCTCGAGAAGGGCGCGGCCCACCTTAGTGGTATCCGACGGCGAAGCGACTACGTCAGCGCCGTATGTGCGCATCACCTCGCGGCGGAAAGGCTTCTGCTCGTACGAGCCCTTTACCATGTATACCTTGCAGTCAAGTCCGAAATGAGCGCATGCCATCGACATAGCAGTTCCCCACTGACCGGCTCCGGTCTCTGTTGTAATTCCTTTCAGGCCCTGCTTCTTTGCGTAGTAGGCCTGAGCGGCGGCCGAGTTGAGCTTGTGCGAACCTGAAGTGTTGTTTCCCTCGAATTTGAAGTAGATCTTCGCCGGTGTTCCGAGCTGTTTTTCGAGATTGTACGCGCGCACTACCGGCGACGGTCTGTAGATCTTGTAGTAGTCTCTGATCTCCTCAGGGATCTCGATGTATCTTGTGTCGTTGTCGAGCTCCTGAGCCACCAGTTCCTCGCAGAATACGCCCTTGAGCTCCTCAGCAGTCATAGGCTTCATTGTGCCCGGGTTGAGAAGAGGCGCAGGTTTCTTCCTCATGTCCGCTCTCAGGTTGTAGTAATGTGTTGGGATCTCTTCTTCTGTCAGATAGATGCGATAGTTTTCCATTGATAGTTCTCCTTTTCTCCAGTCCTTTATAAGATCAGATGTATGCGGACGGATATACCGGACCCGTCCGCTGCCCGGAAGGGAAAAACAAAAATGCTCCCGTCCCGGCATAATACATGCTGGGACAGAAGCACGGTAATACATAACTTCTGCGGTGCCACCCGGCTTGACAGGGTCGCCCCTGCCCACTCACTGCATACCAACATATGCATCATTTGGTAACGAAGTTTTCTCTCCGTCTCCCATACTCAGGATGTACATCCCTTTCCTGTCGCCCTCAGGAGTCCATTCAGTCACGCCTCCGCATGCTGCCCTCTCACCATCGGCAGCTCGCTCATATGTAAGCATCGTGACCTACTCACTCTCCCTCAAAGGTTTGTTCGGTATTAAATTACTGCTAATGTAGCACTGCTTGATTCAATTGTCAACGTATGTTCATAAATAAGTTCACAAGAATGGGGAGGCGGAAGGAGACAGGAGAGACAGGGATGGGTCAGTGACGACGCCTATGTGAAAAACGCATATCATCGTAACAAAATTGACGACGCCTGCCCTGAAAGAGCTGTTGCATCGTCACACACACATTTTCAGGAGCCTCCTATAAGCTCCCAGGCAGTACTTATATTGATATTCATTCATGAAAATGGATTTTTATCAGATCGTTCTCACAAAAAAGTCCTTCTGGCAAGGATAGCGGGCATGATGAAATGCTATCTGATGTTTTTTCTGAGCACTCCGGTTCTTTTTCTTTAAAAAAGTGACGACGATATTAGACGATATGTGGTTACGAAGTCACAAAATTGATACCGCAACCCCGAAATTGAAACTATAGTCATCACTTGTCGTAATGCATAAGAATGTATGCAGCATCTCGACCGAAAGGCAGCCGGGCAGCGCCTGCCCTCGCCTTATGCGCCGGCAGAGGCGGCCACAAAGATACCCCGTTTCTTTAGTCTATCGATACCACCTTCATATAGCGGACCGCTCTTTTGCTGTTGGGATCGCCGAAGACTATCAGCTGTGCGCCCTTATGAGAGGGATAGGAACTTAAGAGCCTTAAGCTTTATTGGACAATGCCTGAGGCCCTTAAGCTCCTGAGGAAATATTACTACCAGCCGGCAGCACAAGCTCTGCACAGCGAGGCATATCTGTGTAATTTCGTCACAGTTGAGAGCATTTGCGCAAGAGCACAGCTCCGTCCCCTGCCTCCTATGCCATCAGCCTGACGATATCGTATTTCTTATAATCACCTTCGAGCAGCCTTCTTATCTATGAAAAAAAGAGCGTTATGCCCTTTTCAATGATTCGCTTCGAATCTACACAACTCAGCGCTTCAATTCTGCCCGTAATTATGTAGTTTTTTAGACTTCTCTGCTGATTGCCACAACTGCAGCAGCATATAAGGCAAGGTCGAGTGATCGGCAGCCCCCGCGAGTCAGTGGAGTCGAGCGGAAAGCCGTGGATTTATGGTTAAGCGGCCCCCGTTGCTATCTCTCCAGTGCCTTCTCGAGCTCCTCCATTCTCTGCCTGTAGTGCTCAAGCATTTCATTCAGCCGCTCGCCTCTAGGCAGGCTCATGAAGAAGCGTATCTTGTCCTTG
>CADATR010000079.1 GCA_902790885.1 uncultured Eubacteriales bacterium | reverse complement strand
AGCGTGCCTTCGAATTCCATCAGGGCTTCTTCAACGATCTCCTTTGATTCGATATCCAGGTGGTTCGTAGGCTCGTCGAGCACCAGGGTGTTTGAGCCTGAAAGCATCAGCTTCAGCAGCGAGAGCTTGGCCTTCTCTCCTCCCGAGAGGTCTTTCACCTGCTTAAAGACGTCATCTCCCGTGAACAGGAAGCGTCCCAGCAGCGACCTCATCTCGGTGTCGGTATAGAGATGATAGGCGTTCTTCATCTCGCCGAGCACGGTCTCGTTCTCGTCAAGCAGAAGCTGGCCCTGGTCATAGTATCCGAAGTTTACGTTGTAGCCCGTCCTGAGATAACCATCGTCAGGCTTCTCGAGGCCCATCAGTATCTTCAGGAGCGTCGTCTTGCCTATTCCGTTGTCACCTATGATGCAGACCCTCTCCCCCTTGCGGATAAGAAGCCCGGCATGATCGAAAAGCTTTCTGCTTCCGAAGCTCTTTGAGAGGTCTTCAGCCTCGAGCACCTCTCCTCCGCTCTTGAAATCCGCCTCAAAACTGAGCTTCATCCTGTTCTGCTTCAGCCTCGGCTTTTCCTTGAGTTCTATCATGGCGAGCCGTTTTTCACGCGAGGCAGCGCGCTTTGCCAGATGCTCGGTGCCATGCTGCTTAAAGCGGCGTATCATCTCCTCCTGCCTGGCGATCTCTGCCTGCTGCTTCTCATATTCACGGCGCATCACCTCGAAGCGTTCTTCCCTCTTTACGAGGAATTCGGAGTAATTGCCGGTATATGCTTCAAGGGTGCCGCTTCCGAGGTCGAATATTTTATTGGCTACGCGGTCAAGGAAGTATCTGTCGTGCGATACCACCATGATGGTGCCTTTGTAGCTTTCCAGGTATGATTCGAGCCACTCGAGCATATGGAGATCGAGATGGTTGGTAGGCTCGTCGAGCATCAGAACATCAGGCTTGCTCAGAAGCAGGCAGCTCAGTGCCAGTCTGGTCCTCTCGCCGCCCGACAGCTTGCTTATCTCCTTGTTCTGCGCCTCTTCATCGAAGCCCATATGCGTGAGCATCGCTCCAAGCTCGCTCTTGTATGTGTATCCGCCCCTGCGTTCGTACTCCTCTATAAGCCTTGTGTACTCCTCAAGGTCTCTCTCAAAGCTTTCGCTCTCATGATCGGTGATCGCGAGCTGCAGCCTCTCGAGCTTCTTCTCCATCTCAAAGAGGTGCGTGAAGCTCTTCTCGGCCTGCGACCTTACCGTGCCGCTTCCTCCGAAGTGGTTCTGCTGGCGCAGATATCCCACGTTATAATCGTTTCTTATGTACAGATTCCCGGATGTCGCCTCTATGTCTCCGGCGATGATGCCCAGGAGCGTGCTCTTGCCGGTCCCGTTTGCTCCGACTATGCCTACACGGTCTCCTTTTTCCACACCAAAACAGACATCCTCAAAAATGATGTCTGTTCCATATGCCTTGCTTATGTCCTTGCCCGTGATAATAAGCATCGTCTAGAACTCCAGTCCCGGAACAGCGTCAAGTCCGAGGTCGGACTCCGCTCCCGATCTGTACGCGTAATATGCGGCAGAAGCTATCATGGCCCCGTTGTCCGTGCAGAGCACAGGGCTCGGCTTGAGAACATCGATGCCCGCGCTTCCGGCCTTTTCCGCCATCAGGGCTCTGAGCCTCGAATTGGACGCGACGCCGCCGGCCATCACAATACGCTTCTGTCCGTATTTCTGAGCAGCCATTACGGCTTTATCTGCTATGACCTCCACTACGGCTTCCTGGAAGCTCGCGGCCACATCGTTCACGTTTATCTCCCTGCCTGCCTGTCTCTCCTGGTTGAGGTAGTTGAGGGCCTGTGTCTTGAGCCCGGAAAAGCTGAAATCGAGGCTTCCCTGCTCAAGGTAAACACGCTTGAAGGCGATGCTTTCCGCGTCACCCTCCTTAGCGGCTTTGTCTATCTTAGGGCCGCCCGGGTAGCCGAGTCCTATCACTCTTGCCACCTTATCAAAGGCTTCGCCCGCTGCGTCATCGCGCGTGCCTCCGAGCTTTTCGCAGCTGTTGTAGGCCGGAACATTCACTATCTCCGTGTGCCCGCCCGATACTATGAGCGCCATGAACGGAGGCTCAAGCTGCGGGTGCTCAAGATAGTTGGCCGCAATATGCCCGTGCATGTGATTCACTCCCACAAGAGGTATGTCGCACGCGTAAGCCATCGCCTTGGCGGCCGCCACGCCTATCAGGAGAGCGCCTACCAGCCCCGGTCCGTATGTTACGCCTATGAGATCTATCTCTCCGGTGCCCACTCCGGCATCATCAAGCGCCTTTCCGATAACATCGTTGATGCGCTCGAGGTGCTTCCTCGAGGCTATCTCGGGCACTACTCCGCCGTATGCCGTATGTATGTCTACCTGGGAGCTTATGACATTGCTCATAACAAAGCGGCCGTCGGCAACCACCGAGGCTGCTGTTTCATCACAGCTTGTCTCTATTCCGAGTGTAAGGAATCTCCCGTCTTTCATAGCGTTTCTATCTCTACTTCTACTTCGACTTTGCGGAGGTCAAGGTCCATCAGCACGGCATCCTCTCCTCCCTTTGAGTAATAACCCCTGCGGCGTCCGACTTCCCGGAAACCGAGCTTTGTATAGAGCTCCATCGCCGCTTTATTGCTGCCTCTTACCTCAAGCGTTGCAAGCCCGCATCCGTCAGATTCGGCCTTTTCTATCATGTGGCGGAGCAGCTCTTCGCCTATGCCTTTTCTCCTGAACTCAGGAGCTATGGCTATGTTGTATATCTGTGCCTCTCCGGCGACCATGCGGATCTCGCCGTAGCCGGCTTTTTCGCCGCCGCACTCCGCAACAGCCACATAGACGCTGCCTCCGGAGGTGACGTCTTTTGTTATTTCTTCAGCGCTCCACGGAGATTCAAAGGAATCCCTCTCGATGCGCGCCATGGCAGGCACATCGTAAAGCTTCGCCTGTCTTATGATGATCTCTTCGTTCATATCCGTACCGGCTTTCTTTTTACTTCGAAGGCTGCTTTATCCTGTCGCTCAGCGTACCAGCCCTGAGCCGCTGCTCCGCCTCCGCGAGGCGCATGTACTCAGGCATGAGTTCATTATACGCAAGCACATCTCCCGCGGCAGCCTTTCTGAGCGCTTCTTCTGCAACGGACGCCGAATGCTGGTATCTGTGCTCTTCGTCCGCGAACACATATGAGCCTTCAGGCAGACTGCTTTCGATGATGCTGCCGTACGCGTCGATGCCGTCGCCGGTAAAGAAAGCGACTGCTCCGCTCTGCCTGCTCATTCTCTCTTTAAGCTCAGCCAGCAGATCTTCTATCATGTACTGCTTCTCTTCCATTACATTGACCGCCAAGCTCTGTGAATGATCTGTCGTAAAGACGGCCTCATAGACTCCGGCGTATGTCTGGTGCCTTCTGGCGTTGATGACAGGCACCACATACAGCGCTCCGCAGCTGATCGCGCTGTCAAGCGCCCCTGCCGCCATGGCCGCGAGCGTTGACACAGCGATGCACGGTATCCCCAGCATCTGAGACATGACGCGCGCAGTAGTTACGCCTATCCTGATTCCCGTGAAGGACCCCGGGCCGGCTGAAGCGGCGACATGAGTAAGCTCGTTCTTTGTGATGCCCGCTTCGTGCAGAGCATCATCGATCAGGCCTATCATTCCCCTGAGATGGTTCATCTCCTCTGATGAAGAGGCACTGAAAATGCGGCCGGTCTCATCTATGACCGACGCCGAACCGTATTTACCTGTAGTCTCTATAGCAAGTATCTTCATATCCCTTACAGAAATTCAGCTGTGCGCTCCCCTTCATTTGCCGCGTACTCAAGGCGTATGGCCATGGCGTCATCAGGCAGCACATCTGCAACGATGTCAGCCCATTCTATGACGCAGGCTCCGTCTCCCTCGAGCATCTCTTCGGCTCCTATATCCAGGAGTTCCTCGCCGCTGCCGAGCCTGTAAACATCAAAGTGATACAACGGCAGCCTTCCGCTCCTGTACTCCTTTACAATAGTAAAAGTAGGACTGTTTATCTCTTCCCTGATACCCAGCCCTTCAGCTATGTATTTTGTCAGCGCTGTCTTTCCCGTGCCCAGGTCTCCGACCAGCGCGACAATGTCACCCGGCTCAAGGGCTTCGGCTATGCGAAGCCCCAGGGCGCGGGTGTCCTCTTCATTTTTCAGTAATAATATGTGTTTATCAAATGCTTTCATGCTTTACGGTTTGTCCGCTTCCGTGAAGCAGACCGGACAGCCTCTTATAGAGCAGTGCCGTGAGCAGCGAGTTCGCACCGGCCTTTACCAGGTTGAACGGGATTATGACTGTCGGAAGCATGGCGAGGACCGCTGATCTCGGAGCTCCCATGTACGCAGGAGTAACGATGAGATTCATGATGCACATGATTATCACGGTCACTATCACTCCGACGACAAGCGCCTTTATGGCTGTCTTCTTTGTCTTGTTGTTTTTATACATCATGCCGATGACAACAGCGACTATTCCTGTCGCGACAAAGTGCATGATGAATCCGTAGAATCCGTCTCCTCCGAGTCCGAATGCCTGAAGAAGGCAGACTATAAGGGTCACGATGAGTCCCTCTGCAGGACCGAAGGCGAAGGCCGTGATGTAGATAGGCACATCTGCCGGATCATATACCAGGAACGGAGCCGGCGGCCACGGGAGCCTTACGATAAAGAGCAGTACCAGCGATACCGCTGTCATCATTGCGAGCTTTGCCAGTTTGGCTGTAGACATACTGTTGTTGTTCATAACACATTCCTCCTTTTCGATATCATGAACGGGTGGAATCTGTCAGGCATTAATAATGGCCTTGATAAGGTCAAGGCCATTTCATCACAAATACTTTTTTGCAATGTTGTTTCTTCCATCCGGACTATACCGTCGGTACCGGAATCTCACCGGTTCGGCCATGCGGCTCGCGGACTTACGCAGACTGCCATCTGCGATCACCGCCGGTGTGGACTTTCACCACGCCCTGAAACAGATTTGATTGTTGAATGCCGCTTAGCGGCGCTTATTCGCAGCAGATAGATTCAACAGCTCTTGCATATACGCGCGCCATTTTCATGAACGAGTTTATGCTGAACTTTTCGTCTGCCTGGTGCATCGTGTTTTCGTCTTCAGGGAACGCTGCCCCGAAGGCAAGTATGTTATTGAACATCTTGGCGTAAGTACCGCCTCCGATGGTCATAGGCTCAGCATCGCTGTCGCCTGTCTCATCAGTATACGCCTTCATGTACTCTATTACCATAGGATCGTCAAGATCCTTGTACAGAGGCTCCTGCACCATCCTGGTAACTATACCTACCGGGCTTCCCCCGAGGACCGATTCTATGCCCTCAAGCACCTGTCTGTCGGTATAGCTTACAGGATATCTGATATTGACTGTGACTGATGCTATATCCTCATTAATATTAGCGACTCCGACGTTAAAAATCAATGGGCCTGACGGACCGTCTTCAAAAAAGCATCCCATGCGCTCGCCGTGAAGATCGAATCCGATACTGTCATTGTAGAATGCCGTGAACTCATTGAGTTCCTCATTGGCAAAGCTTATATTACCCAGGAAAGCCATGAGTATGCTCACAGCGTTGAGGCCGAGGTCAGGATGAGCTCCGTGTGCGGCTTCTCCAAAGGCTTCCACAACAAGTGATGTTCCCTGCTTCCTGACGTTCAGTCTGTAGCCGGTCTCCTCGCAGAAGAGCTTGGCCCTGTCAGCTATGAGACCGTACTGGTTTTTGTTTCCGGCGATCACTGCCTTGGCATATGCCGGCACCGCGTTGTGGGCCGTGCCTCCCTCGAGTCTGGTCAGCCTGAGATCATCCTTGCCCGGCTTTGATGAGAACTTCCTTGCGAGCTCAAACACCAGAATGCCCATTTCGCCGTTTACAAGCGGAAAATCAGCATCCGGGGTGAAGCCCATAAAAGGATGTCCGCAGTTTTCAGTATAATGCTCTGCGCTTATGTGTCCGGTCTCCTCATCGAGTCCAAGCACGAGCCTGACGTTCATCTTAGGTTTAAGGCCTTCGTCTTTCAGCGCCTTGAGGGCATAAAGAGCTGCCACTACAGGGCCTTTGTCATCAGATGTTCCTCTGCCGTAAACAAAGCCGTCGCCCTTGTCTGTCATCTCGAACGGGTCTGTTGCCCAGCCGCTGTCGACAGGCACCACATCAAGATGACCTACTATTCCGAAATACTCATCGCCGCCGTTTTCCGACTTCCACTCTATGTGTCCGGCGTAATTGTCATCATTGTATGTATCAAAGCCAAGCGCTTTGCCCCTCTCGAGCATGTCGATGAGCGCCTCATGTACGCCCTGTCCGAATGGCAGCAGCTCCCCGTCCTTTGTTTTTACGGGATCCGCTTTTACACTCGGTTTCGAAACAGACTCTGCAAGAGCCTTAAGCATATCGTCTTTATAGGCGTCTATCCTTTCAAGATATCCCATGTTTTTCTCCTTATCATTTATCGGCTTCCTCAGTCACGACATTCTCGAGATCTTCCAGTGCTTTGGCTTCAGCCTCAGTCTTTGTAACATACTCCGTTACAGGCTTGCCGCCCTTGATCGTAGAAAGTGTTACTGACCTTACTACGTTTCCGGTTTCGTCGAACGTGAAGGATCCCGTTGCGCACTTGAGCCCATCAAAGTTCATCATGGCCTCGCGGATATCTGCTCCATCTGTGGATTTTGCGTTATGGAAGGCATTTATAAGGAGCAGGTATGAGTCGTACGCAAGCGCTGCGTTATCCGTCGGCGTATCGCCGGCACCGTATCTGTTTGCATACTCGATCTGGAATCTCTGAGCTTCTTCAGTATAAGTGTCAGAGGTGTCGTCGTTTTTTGTAAGCACGGATTCATATGGGAACACCACTTTGATATCCTTGTGCTTTTCCATCATGGATATGAATGCAGGGTCACCCCAGCTTCTTGTGCCCATGAAGGTCACATTCTCAAGGCCCATTTCTTCAGCCAGCCTAAAGAAGATATCCATTTCCTCGGCTCCCATGGAAACGAAGCAGACATCGGCGCCCTTTCTGCGGATCTCAGTCAGGACCTTCCTCATATCTTCTTCCACAGGGCTTATCTCTTCAGTCACAGCTACTGCTCTGCTCCGTTTGCCTGCTATCCTTTTTATCCTGCTGTCAAAGCCTTCAAGCAGGGCCGAAACACTGCTGTCATTTTTGACGCTGACTACGGCGATACTGTCCGAGCCCAGCTCTTTGGCAGCATATTCCGCCAGACCTTCTCCCATCTGGGATTCTGTTACGCAGGCTCTGAAATAATATGTGCTGTTCTGTGTGATAAGAGGGTTTGTGGCCGCAGGCGTTATTGCCGGTATCCCGGCTTCATCCACATATTCGGCTATCGTAAGCGAAGAAGCCTCACCGGCAGAACCTATGATGGCAACAGGTTTCATCTCCGTGAGCGCCTTTATGGCAGTCTCGGTGCCTGCTACGGTAGACTGCGTGTCGACCTTTACGAGATTCACCTTGTACCCGTCAACATTGTTGTAGATGCTGTTTGCCAGCTCTATGCCTTTGATCTCGTCTTTCCCTTTTACCGCATATCTTCCCGTCTGAGGTTCTATTACACCGATCGTGATGGACGGATCAGTGTCACTCTGAGGCTCGGCAATAAAAGTCTGCCTGAAACTGGTCCAGGTGGAGCATCCGCACATGGCGAAGACA
>CADATR010000078.1 GCA_902790885.1 uncultured Eubacteriales bacterium | reverse complement strand
CACGGAAGAGTATCGTAGTCATCGATCCGTCAAGCGGCATCGAAGGCATGCTCCCCATGCCTATTCCCGCCAGACCGATGGCCGTTCCGAGGCCCTTAGGGATCCAGATCTTGTTTATCTTGCGGCCGAGTTCCTTCGACAGCGCCTTTACGGCATCAGGGTCGGCGCAAGGCATCGGCCTGCTTCCCGCAAGCACTATGGCCTTGAGCTTCTTGCTGCCCATCACCGCTCCG
This sequence comes from uncultured Eubacteriales bacterium, assembly GCA_902790885.1. Next base: position 7,627 of record CADATR010000078.1, on the reverse strand, counting down.
ACTCCGCTCCTGGCGGCTATCCTGCCGCCCTCATTGCAAACGCCGGATATGAGCGAAAGATTCTCACCCGACTGCCCTATCACGGCAATGCGCGGTATCTTTCCGCCGGAGTTGTCTTCCCTCAGTTTATTCTCAGCCTCTACAGCATCCAGTCCCCAGTATTCCGATGCGTCCCTTATCTCTGCCTTGCTGTTGTTGCAGTAAAGGTATACCGGCTTCTCCGAGATGCCGCTGATGAATATGGCGTCATAGCCGCACTGCTTTATGGCAGGCGAAAATACTCCGCCGCAATTGGCGTCTCCCCAGCCTCCGGTCAGCGGGCTCTTGCAGACTATGGTGAATCTGCCGGCCATGAAGGTACCGGTACCGGTCAGCGCGCCCGAACAGAAGCCCAGTATGTTGTCTGGCCCGAGAGGATCCGCTCCGGCAGGGATATTTTTGTACAGATACCATGCGCCGAGGCCCTTGCCCGAAAGCACTGCCTCGTATACCTCGTCAGGTATCTTCTCTACAGCTGTTGTCCCTGCGGTCAGATCGACTCTCAGCACCTTTCCAGTGCAGGATCTCATAATACTCTCCCCCAATACTTTTTATTTTTTGAGTATGACCTTTCCGGCCTTTCCTCCCTTATACTCTCTGTCCTCCATGACAGCCTGTCCGTTCACATAGACATGCACGATGCCCTCAGGCCTGAAATCAGGCTTCGACTCATCGACCTTCATCGTGTCAAGATCGATAACGGTGATGTCCGCCTTGTAGCCTTCCTTCAGATAGCCTCTTTCAGGGATCTTATAGCGGTCTGCCGTCTTGCCGGTCATCTTGCGGACGATCTTCTCCATAGGCATGCCGTACTTCTTCGCGAGCAGGAAAAACTGCGGGAAGGTCTGGAAAGCTGCAATGTTCTGCAGTCCCTTGTCCTCTATCCACGCGTCTGTCATGAATACCGAAAGCTCGTCGTTCATGAGGTTCTTAACGATCTCGTCGTTGTAGTACTTTCCGAGGTAGATGCTGCCGGCCCTGTTCGAGAGCTCAACGAGCTTGAGATACATGTCGAGGTTCTCGAGCCCCTCTTCAGCCGCGCACTGCGGTATGGTCTTGCCCTCATACTCAGGATGATCATCGGAGATGTATGCCACTACCATGTCGTCCCAGTCGATGCCGAGCACCTTGCGGTACATCAGGATCGTGAGCTCGAGCTTGCGCCTGTTGGCAGGCTTCTTTGCCTCTTCAGGAGTCATCTTTGCGTACCACTCAGGGAAGACTACGGTTATGACCGAAGCGCCATAATGGAACACGTAGTTGTCGTAAGCTATAGGATTTCCATTCTCAAAGGCTTCACGGTAGAAAGTCTTCTGCAGCTTGTCAAGAAGCTTCCAGCTGCGCTGTCCTACGAATATGATGTGGCTGTATTCCATCCTGCAGCCCGATTTGTGCATGATGTCCACGACTTCATCCACTCCCATCTCAAGGTGGGATTTCTTCGTGAGCAGCGGATAGTCGGCGCTTACTATCGAATTCGCTCTCGGATGAACCGTAACGATGCCGTCATACTTCGCGATCTCCTTCGCGAAAGCGACTATCTCGTCCTCCTTGGCGTATCTGTCAGGCTCGTACATGAAGCCGAAGGAGCCTCCGAAGGCACCGCCCTCCATGGCCTCACGCACATACTCCAGCTCCTTATCTATCTGAGCCTGAGTGTACGGAGCCGGATCGTATCCGGTCATTCCGGCGCGGACCGAGCCCTGTCCGATGAGAGGCACCATGTTCACGTAAAGATTGCCCTCGGCGCGCTTCTTGAAGTCTGCGAAGCTTCCCGGATGCAGGCAGTCGAAGAGTCCTCCGCCGATCTTGTCGCGGTAAGGAGTATCCTTATCCATTCCGAACGGCGAAAAGCTGCAGTTGCCCGTGATCTGGGTGGTTATGCCCTGCTCGATGAACGGCCTGTAGAACTTCTCGGCATCCTCCCTGTCATAAAAGAAATCGTTATGCGAATGTGCGTCTATTATGCCCGGGAGTATCTGATATCCGCTGATATCCACGGTCTTGTCAGCCTTGTTCCTGATCTTCTCAGCGACCTTTACGATGCGGTCATCCTCAATGAGCACATCTCCCACAAACGGCTTTCTGCCCGTTCCGTCATAGATCGTTCCGCCCTTGAACAGAATCTTCACTTCTGGTACCTCCTGATAGTCTTCTGATGTTTTTGTTTTATTTTACTCTTACCGAATTTATGAACTTCCTGAAATCTTCGCGTCCCCACAGCACCGGAGTCGGATAGAGAGGATTAGCCTCCTTCATGGCCCAGCTGATGATCTGATCAACATCCTCATCCTTTATCATGTCGAGCTTCTCAGGGATGCCTGTTTTGCGCTTCATGTCCTCTGTCATTATTCCGGATCGCAGTATTCGCCGTATTCGCAGCCGATGCCCTCCGCGTACACCTCGTCTATGAGTGTCTCCCTGCGGCCGAGGAGCGACCGTTTATACAGCTTGAGCGTTCCCGTTCCGTTGCCGCCGTTCCAGAGCCTGTTGTGCTTCTTGTACCCGGTCGGCGCCTCATATTTTATGTTGAGCATGTCCTTTTTATAGCATCTGATCTGCGTGTCGAGCTTCGCATCCTTCGTGGTCTGGATGACATGCCAGTATATCTCATCGTCCGTCTCCCAGCAGTCGAACTTAGTGCGTGAAAGCGTCCAGAACTTCGAGAAGTTGAATTCGTAATCCTTGCCTTCATAGTAGAATTCCCCGAGCAGCTTTCTGTTCAGCGCGAGGAAGAACACCTTAGGTCTTCCGCCGCCTATGTTGAACACGCTGTTCTCGAGTTTCTTTCCTGAGACCATGCTCTTCAGATTGTTTGAGGAGAGCCATACCCACGGGCTGGTGAAATCGCCGCCCCAGTTCTTGTCGGAATAGCCGTTGCAGGTCTCCGGTCTTAGAATGTACCTGACTCCGTTCAGTATGATCTCCCCCGTGAAGGCGGATTTCATTCCCTCAGCGTGCCAGAACATCTCAAATGCGTTTATGGCTCTGAAGAACTTGCTTGCCCCATAGCCTACATGGAATGCTATCTCCTTGCGGATATCGAACTTCCAGCTCATCTCTCCGGCATCGCTCATCCACTCAGGGTGAGCTGCTGCCTCTTCAGGCGTGACTTTGATATGTCCCTCAGTATGCACCTCGCTGCATCTGCAGTCATCCGCGACTATCCTGTACGGCGCCTCTGCATGGATATCCACATCCTTCAGCGAGAAGAACCTGTGCAGCTGTCCGTGATCTTCGCCCCAGAAGCCCGCATTCACCATCAGGTACGATGGCCTCTTCCCTGCCTTCTGAGCTTCCGGATCGTTCCAGACAATTACCGGCTCATCCTCAGCCAGCGCAGGGTTGCATGTAAAGAATTCAACGTAGAAAGGTTTGAGTTCGCCTGTCTCGGCGTTCTCGGCTGTCATCGAATGCCACCACCAGTCGTAGCCCTTTCTCGAAAGCGGGCCGTAAAGCATCCAGCGGTCACGTGTTATATCATGGATATTTGCCATCTCAGACTCCTTTCACTTTCATTCAGATCAAAGTCTGTTGTCTCTTGGCATCGAGTCGTAGTGTTTCATCATCCGTTTCTCAAGAAGCTTGACGAGCTTCGTGTCGAGGTTGAACCAGTAGACCGGCACTGTTACGGCAAAAAAGGCCGCAGCAACCGCAAGCATCACCTTTATAACTTTCATGTCCTGTCATCTCCTCTCTACCAGCTCTGGTCGTCATCGAACTCAACGAGGGAAGCATCGACCGGCTCCTCGTTCATTACATTCTGCATGAATATGTTGATGTCATTTCGCATCTCGCGCCTCGATATCGAAGTAGGATCCATGAGGTCCTGCCTTACGCGCACCATAGGTATGCCGCGTCTGAGAGCGCCCTCCTCAAAGAGTCCGTTGATCGCGCCCACGCCCTTGCAGGAGATCTGGTCGAACATGATTATCATGTCGGCATTGTACTCCTCGTACTTTTCCCACAGGGCATCGAGCATCACCTCGTTTCCGCCCTTTGTGTGCGCCCGCATGGTAGAAGTCTGATAGTGATCTGCCAGGCCGCGCAGCATGCTCTCGTGAGAGCTCGTATCTATAAGGTCGGTCCCGTGGATATCTATCATCTCGCAGACCGATTCTATACCCCAGCAGTTGAGCAGCCAGTTGTTGAAGTTGGCGTAGTTGTTGCACGGAGTGTTCCAGAGTATCGCGCGGTGGCGTATGGTTTTAGGGCACTTGCCGGCCGCTACCTGCCTGTGCAGTATGCGGTTTACCTTGATGTCGTTCTTCAGAGCCAGCGGATCTCCCGGAACGGCCTGATGCTCAAATATGCGGTACAGCCAGGCGGATGATCCTGTATGAGGCGGTATGTCGGTGCGGTTAAGGTCCCACTTCTCGAATTTGCATTCGTTCTGCCTGTTCCATATCTCGCAGGCCTCTTTCAGGGCATCCCAGTCGAAGCTGCATCCCGTATGCTCCTCAAGGAAGGCTATCGCCGACTTTATCTCTTCAACGGCATAGTCCTGCACTTCCTCTTCCTTCCAGCGGAGAGGCACGTTGAGCACCTGTGAAGGCAGCCCAATGCGGCGCTCCTGCAGCATCGTGGTCATGATGCTTCCGTCGCATGGCATGTTTGATGTGAGCATACAGCAGCCTATCTTAGGAAAGTCATCCTCTATCGCGAGCCCGGCCTCAAATGAAGGCAGCGGGCATACGTCCGCAGGGAGTCCGTAGAGCTCGGACTGCTCTATGTAGTGGACAGGGCTGTGCTGGTTGATGAGCGACGGAAGGTACATCGGATATTCCTGAAAGAGTATCATGTCGCAGTCAGGAAAGCCCTTTCCGAGCAGATTAGGCAGCAGCTCGTCCACGCAGATTATCTTCTTATTCAGCTCTTCGGCTTTATTGCTGCCCGGATGCAGGTGCATGTCGGCGCTGAATATGGTCGTCAGCGTTTTTGTAACATCGCTTGCCAGATAGTTGAGGTTGTTTCTGGCGCCTCTCAGGCCCGCTCCCCTCTGGCCCTCACAGAGCCTGTCAAAGAACGAAGGCACTGTAAGGTAGGTAAACATCCAGCGATATCTGAAAAGCGCCTTTACATTCTGAACGGGATGAGCAGCCGCCCATTTTATGAGTATGCCCCAGAGCCGGCACCACTGCAGATAGTCGTAAGCGGTGTCGACTCCGCCGCGCCATTCTCTGTGCTTCTGTATGGCGGTCTTGTCATGCAGATTCTCTGCCGCGCCTCTTTTTCCCTTTTTAAGGATGCTTTTTTTCATCAGACGCCGCCCCCTTTCCGAAGTCTCTTTATCTCAAGACTCTCAACGAATGCCTGCATGCGCGTAGCGAGCTGGCCGGAGCCCCTTACCACGTATTCACGGTCGATGCCCAGAGTCGGTATGCCGTACTCCGCCTGCATCACCTGAGTGTTGAGCGTGCGCTCATAGCCCCAGAAGTCGCAGAACTTAGCCTGCTCTATGACTATGCCCTCAGCGTTGTATTCACGCACAAGATCGCGGATGGTCTCGCGGCGCTGCATTATCTTCTCCTGCGACATGAAGCGCGGGCACTGGTTTGTTTCGAGATACCAGCGGCACACCTGATCGAGCACCGGCTCATCCTCTGTCAGCGGTATCTGCTGACGGCCCGGGATCGAGCCGAAGCAGTATCTGTCAGCAGCCACATAGCAGCGGGCGTTCTCCATTATCTCGGAGAAATCGTAGTCATCAAGCTCACTTCCGACTACGACAACACGCGCTCTCCAGCGGTTCTCCGCGTCGGCCTTCCTCGTCCGCAGATCATCGAGCGTCTCACGCAGGTAAGGCAGTATACGCGAGGTCGGGCTCGCGTAGCTGACCAGATTCAGTATATGGAATTCACGCGGTGTGATCCGCGGGTTGTCTTCTTTTCTTAGTTCGGAGATCTCCTCAAATATAGCGCACATCTCGTTGTGCTCCTTTACGGCGGCGCGTATGGCCTCATCGGATATGTCAACGCCGTAATTCTCCGCGAGAGGTTTAAGGATATGCTCACTCACCTGCTCCGAGTAAAGTCTGTTGCCGTGAGGGCTCACCTTAAGAGGAGCGTCTATTATGCCCCATCTGAAGCGCGGGTTATCGATGAGACCCAGGTCGCGGATGTTCTCCACCACCCTCACCATCTGCTGGCAGGTATCGGAGCTGGCGTAAAAGTCCAGATAGTTCATGCCGCCTTCGAAGGCGCGCTCAAAGATGGCGCGGGTATATCCGCAGATGAAGCTCGACATGTAATACTGACTGATGTCGAGCGATCCTGTATGCGGAGCGCGCAGACGTACGGAAAAAGCCTTTCCGCAGTTGAGGAGGACTTCAGGCACGTAATAGCATGTGTATCCGACAGCTATCCCTCCTGCCTCTTTCTCCTGCAGCACCAGCTCATTCCCGGTCTGCTCCAGAAGATCCTCATAGAAGTGGATGTGTTTAAGGTCTTTCATTGTCTCTGTTCCCTTCGTCTTTTATCAGAGCTGATACTGATATGCAGGCTATTATTATCGCCGCGCCCGCAATGCCGGCGCCGGACAGCTTCTCCCCAAGAAGCACGAACGCGAAGACTGCGGTCATCACCGGATTGAGGCTCTGTATGAGTGACACCTCCCTGTCGCTTATGCTTGTAAGCGCCAGATTCTGAAGCAGGTACCCCAGGAAGGTGCATAGTATGGCCAGATACAGTATGATCAGCCAGACTTTTGGCGTGGCTGAGCCCGCATGGACCCCTCCCTCCACCAGAAGACTTCCGGCAAAGGCGATCACAGCAGAGCAGCCTGCCTGGAGCGCTGTCATGGAAACCGGATCCACCTGCTCTATATACCTTCCGGTAAACACAAGAGTCGCAGCCACAAGCGCAGCTGCGAGCAGGGCCATCACCTCTCCTGCTCCGAAGCCCGACAGACCCCCTCTGACGCACAGCAGGTACATGCCGGGAAGCACCATTATCTGCGCAGCTATATGCTGCCATCTGTACTTCTTTCTGAAAGCGATGAAGGCCAGAGCGGGAGTTATCACCACGGCAAGCGATCTGAGAAAAGCCACCGAGGTCGCTTCAGTCATGTTGAGCGCGATGTTGTTGAACACATAGCTCAGGCCTATGCAGATGCCGGGCAGGAGCCAGCTTTTTAACGGCACCGTTCTCACGGTGCTGATTATCCTTTTCCCGAAAATAACAAGACAAAAAGCGAACGCGATCGAATAGCGCACCGTCATCATCGAGTAAACGGGTACTGTTTCGAACGCGATCTTGGAAATAGGGTCTCCGAAGCCGTAAACCAGCGACTGTATAACTATCAGCATGCCGGCCCCCAGTGCGCTTATTCTTTTATTTGTCCCCGGTCCCTTTGTGTCCATAATCCTTTATCAGTCATCCACATGCTGTATCGCAGCGAACGAATAATTTACCGCCGTGCCGAGTCTTTTCATTACAATTTTAGCATAAAATAGGCGAGAAAGCCCCTATCCTCTGTAGGTAGTGGGATAAATCGCCCGGACCGCAGCTAAGAACAGGATCCCTGCATATGGTTGCGGGATGCTTTTTGTGAAAATCGTCAGAACAGTAATGATCGCCCCGCAGGGTCG
>CADATR010000077.1 GCA_902790885.1 uncultured Eubacteriales bacterium | reverse complement strand
GTCTGAGGCTTAAGCATCACGTCCCTTACCTTCGGGTACACGTCTTTCTTGTACGGCGGTATCTCGAGGCCCATCACCTCCATCTGCTCTTTTACCTGATCGGATACAGGGCTGCAGTGGATGGCGATGTACTCGTTTTCGCTGTCAGTGAGATTCTTGAGATTCGCGTACGCCGATGCAGCGCAGAGGCTGTCAAGATCCGGATTTCTGTGTCCTGTTATGTAGACCTTACTCATATATTATCTTTCCCTTCGTTTATTGGGGGAACCGCCCCCGTCTCCATTTTCAGCTATGCCCGGGAGGCAGAGAACCGTCCCTCCAGCTCCTTGCTATTTCAGTTTGGCTTCTGTGCGCGCCATGAATTTTTCAATGTTTATTATAAAGCGCTCGTGCATGCCCTCGCCTATTAGGCCGGCATCGTCGCTTGCGCTTACTCTGAACACGAGCCTGCGTCCGTCAACTTCGGTCAGCTCGCTCTCGCAGGTGATGTGCGCGCCTATCGGGCTGGCCGACAGATGCGATACATCAAGCTTTGTACCGACTGTGCTCCTGCCCTCCTCCATGTAAGGCTCCACGCTGCCCCAGGCGGTATTCTCCATCAGGGCGATCATTGCCGGAGTCGCGTAGACCGGCAGTCCGCCGCTCCCCCACGCGTTGGCGCAAAGCTCCTCTGTGACTGTTGTCTCATTTTTTCCTTTGATCCCTGCTTTCAGTTCAGCCATTTTTCTATCCTTTCAGTATGTCAGCGAGGAGCGAACGGCTCCGCTCCTGTCTCCTTCCCGATGATCCGCTTCGCTCTCAGCATCTCCGCCACGGCGCTCCACACGTAGACTACGGTGACGAAGATGTTCACCTTCATGTTCTCCATGAAGACCATCATCAGTATGACGAATGCCGCAGCCGCTGCGGCCTGCCTCAGCAAAAATGCCGGGGTCAGTCTGCATTTCTTCTTCGCGTATAAGCCCGTGCATATCAGGAACACGAAGTAGCCGATAATCGACACTGTTATGAATATCACTTTCGGCATGAGTCTCACTTCTTCTTCACGCATGAATTCGAGCGAGACTGTGATGCAGCCGAGCGCGAATATGAGGAAGATGTGGATCATCATGTACAAAATGCCGTTGTTCGCCATCTCTCTGTCGAGCAGATGATCGTAGAAGATCTCGTACGACACGAACAGGCCGGCAACTATGAGAAATCCCATGAGCGAGAAGTATATGACCGAAGGGTCGAAGCTCCCTTTGCCTACGAAATACGCGGAGACCACGATGATCATCTCGCCGAATGTGAACACCACGTACAGCATCGCGCGCTCGGTAAGGTGCATGAAGTCCACGGCTCCGGCAGGGCTTATGTTCCTGCTCAGAGCGGTAAGGATGATGCCCGAGAATATGGCCGCCAGCGAGAGAAATGGTGCTATTTGCGGGCTCACGAACGCTGCAGCCAGCACGATGGCCGACTCCACGAACAGGGTCGTCGCCATACGCTTTATTATGTCGCGGTTCCAGACATCCGCCCTGTGGTTTCGCAGCTCTATCATGTACTGCGTTCCGATGTTGATGAGTATGAGGGCCCACGCGACGTGATACTGCACTTGATACGCATGCCAGTCAAAGCGGGTGCTCTCACCGATGAAGTACATGAGGTACATGTTTGTCAGCAGGAATACATGATCGCGCACTCCGTTGCGGCCAAACATGTTTATGTAGAACGTGGTGAAGTTCCATATCTGTATGATCGCCAGTGTGCAGAGAATGTATGAGAAAAAAGCTCCGCCCGAAACAAAGCCATTCTCAAAATTGCTGAGAAGAGCGTTGTTGCGTCCTACCATATAAACGAATACCAGGTCGTATACGAGTTCGAGGTATTCTACTTTTCTTTCTTCCTGTTTGAACACTGAAGAGACCCCGCTAATCCAGGTTCTTCATAGCCCAGGCGGCTACCTTATCCTCAGAGCGCGGCACGTCCGAGCCCTTTATTGCGAATGCCTTTCCGACTTTTGCGCCGGTGCAGAATTTCTTCAGCTCAGTCCTGCTCTTGGCCTCGCCGCTGCCCTCGTGTGTCATCACAGGAAATACGTGCTTTCCTCTGAAACGCAGTTTCTCGAGCTGGGTGAAGACCGCGCATGGGTATGTGCCCCACCAGCACGGACCCGCGATCACGATGTTGTCATACTCGCTTATATCCTCGAGATACTCCTGGAGCTTAGGACGGGCATTCTCTCTCTGCTCCTGCCTTGCCACCTCAGTGCACTCCATATAGTCGGCCGGGTATTCCTTTACCGTGCGGATTTCAAAGAGATCAGCGCCGACCGCGTTGCGGATGTACTCCGCCACGAGTTGTGTGTTGCCCTTCTCGAGCTCCACGATCTCTCCGTCTACATAATTCTGTCCCTTGCGGGAATAATAGATCACAAGATTCTTTGCCATTTGTTTCCTCTTCATCAGCTTATCAGTACATACAGACATTGATGCTAAGACAGCCATTTTCTGTATGCTCAAGCTTTCATGGTAAATAATAACACAGAATGCCCTACTTTTCGCATATCACTTCTCGTCACCGGATTTATTCATCGCAATGAATAATAATTCGCAAAATCAGCCCGCGCAGGCAACCGCAAAAAGGAGTTTCAAAAAAAGTTCTACATGAAATGCCTAAAACAGGCTTCTCATGTAGAAAAAATAAACTGATTATCTGATCATCCTGGTCCCTGACGACCGAAACAGTCATTTTTAACATCTGTCAGCTGACAAGAGCTCTTCCGAAGAGTGTTACCAGGCCAATTTTCAGCTGAATTCGCAAATGTATAAAAAATCATGGCCTTTTGGCAGGATTATTTCTACATGAAACGTCCATTTCCGGCAGGTCATGTAGAAGAATTCAAAAAACTCCTTTTCAGGCCTGATTTACGGGAAGCAAGCGACTCCGTCAGGAGGCAACACGAGCTTCAGCTCCCGAGAGTGTCGGTCAGGGATCAAAACTCATTACTTCGTCAGGCTGAGCGGCAGCTCCATGCGGTTGGCCTCGAGGAGCTCTTGGTCGCTCAGTATCTCTTTTGCCGGACCGTCTGCCGCGATGCGCCCGCCCGAGATGAGTATCACCCTGTCGCAGGTATCGAGTATCATGTCGAGATCGTGGGACGCTATCAGCTTCGTCTGCTCCAGCTCGCGTATGGTGTTGATGACGATGCGGCGGTTGTATGGATCGAGGGCCGATGTAGGCTCGTCCATGAGTATGGCCGCCGGCTCCATCGCAAGGATCGTCGCAATGGCTCCCATGCGCTTTTCGCCGCCGGAGATCTTGTGGTTGTAGCGGTGTTTCAGGTATTCCAGGTTGAGGCGGGCCAGCACCTCGTCGACGCGCCTGTCCACCTCGTCGCGCGGCAGGCCGTAATTGAGCGGCCCGAATATCATGTCTTCGTAGACCGTCGGCATGAACATCTGGTTGTCGGAATTCTGCAGCACGAATCCGAGCTTTGCGCGGATCTCGCCGAGCGTCTCCTTCTTCACCTCGATGCCGTCGATCAGCACCTTGCCCTCGCCCTGAAGGAGCCCGAGCAGGAGCTTCATGATGGTGGACTTGCCGGCTCCGTTGGCTCCGATAAGTCCTACCGATTCTCCTTTTTCGATCCTGAACGACATGTCGTGCAGGACTTCCTTGCCCTTTTCATATGAGAAACTTACATTCTGGAATTCTATCATCTGTATATCCCCGCAGTTTGTCCCGGCGCAGCCGGGCTATCGTGGTTTTGTGTTTATGGCGCCGGTCCGGCGAGCCATTTTGCTGCGTACCATCTCTGGCGCGGCTGGACACTTTTACTTTTTGATTACTTATTTGCTTTAACGTACTACCAGTCCGCCGATCAGCCGGGCGATATTGCCGTACCTCAGCAGCAGGAAGAAAAGCAGGCAGCCTGCCGTGAAGATGGCGTCGCGCGCCTTGAAGCGGTCGATGTCCGCGTAGTGGAAATGATCGTGGTAGCCTCGCAGCATCATGCTCGAGAAGAGCTCCTGTGCGCGGTCCATGCTCCGAAGGAGCAGCTGGCCGAGGAAGGATCCCCAGGCCGAAATATGTATGCCCTTCTGTCCCGGCGCGCGCAAGTGATACGCGTCTGTCATTACTGCCAGCTCTTCGGTCATGACACCGACATAGCGGTAGGTCAGCTGCAGCAGCGACACCATGATCGCCGGAACGTGGATCTTTCTGAGCGCAGCGCAGAGGCTGTCTATCTTGGTAGTCGCCATCAGCAGGAACGACGCCATGAGGCAGAAGACGCCTTTCAGCATCAGCGTTATCATGGAGATCACGCCGCCGGATATGCCGACGCCTCCTATGCTCATCATTATCTCCCTGTCGAAAAACGGATTGAAAAGCCCCACTGCCATGACGAGCGGAAGCACTATGCGCAGCTTGTAGAAGCAGGTGCGCACATTGGTGCCGCTCATGTTGAACATCAAAACAGGCCACAGCACCATCGGAACGATGCCGCTGAGGTCGTACTTGTCAAAGGAAAGTGTGACAAGGATGTATATTATCGTTGTGAGCAGCTTGGCCCCCGGATGCAGAGAATGGACAGGTGAACGGCGCGCGGCCAGTTCGTCCATCTCTGAAAGCTCGGCCAGAGCTTTCTGCATTTTATTCATTCGCAGTAGAACCTTTTACCTTTTCTAAGAAATAGAGGGCATTTGATGATGCCCTCCAATTTATACCATATTCCGAGAGAGATAAGAAGTATGGTCTATTCTGTTTTGACTTTCCTTTTTCTGAAGAAACCGCCGATCAGGCAGATCAGTACTGCGGCGCCCGCCACTATGGCTGATCCGACTATGCCGGATACCGTTGTGCCGGCTGCCGATTCGCTGTCCGGGAAGGCGTAGTCCGGCAGGAATGATGTCTTCTCCTGTATTGACTCCGCTGTATCCGCGGCGCCGCTCGACACGCCGAAGTTCTCCTCATCGAGGCCCATGTTTGTAGAATATCCGCCGTCCGCATTTCCGAAGAGAGCCCATTCGAGGCCGTCCGGATTAGAGCTTGCCATGAGGCTCAGTCCTCCTCCGACAACGAGTGCGACTGCTGCCATCACTGCGACAACTGACTTGAGTGAGCGCTTTGCGGTCTCGCCCTCGCTGAGCTCAACTCCCGACAGAAGCTCCGGACGGGAGTCGTGGACGAATACGAGCACGGCTGCTGTGATGAGTCCCTCTACAAGTCCGATCGCCAGGTGGATAGGCTGCATCAGCGCGCAGAAGGCTCCAAACGGCAGCTCAGTTATCCCCGACAGGCTGGTCTCAAGCACCACGGAGAATGCGCCCAGCTGCAGGGTGATCACGCAGCCCAGTATCGAGGCGGCTATTATGCGCGCCCTTTCCGCGCTTTTGCCCTCGCCGAACGACTTGCCGTTCATTATCGGACGCCAGATCAGGAAGTAGCCGACGAAGCACCCGTAGAAAGCCATGTTCCAGCAATTGGCTCCCAGGGCCATCAGTCCCCCGTCGGCGAAGAATAAGCATTGGATCGCCAGTATCACTATCATGGACAGGAAACCGGCGTACGGCCCAAGCAAGGCCGAAAGCAGCATTCCTCCGCACATATGCCCCGAGGATCCGGTGCCCGGGATCGTATAGTTTATCATCTGGCCCGCGAATACGAGCGCGGACGTTACCGCCATCACCGGAAGCTTTGACGGTTCATCATCTTTTTTGAGTTTGTGGATCGAAACGCCGGCTGCTGTCGCGGTCGCGGCATACATCGTTGCCGCCACTGCAGGAGCCAGCAAAGCATCTGCCATATGCATAAATATGCCCCCTTTATCTTTTCTACACTGAAATTATATTTGCAGTTTTCGGGGCTCACAAGCCCCGCCGGGGGATGAAAATTCAATATAAAACAAGAAAATACACGGCGCACCGGCCGTGTATCCGTTTTATCAGTTTTATCTGTTTTATCTGTTTCATCCGATTCGTCTGTTCGTCGGATTCATTTGTTGTCCCTGCATCTTCCGCAGTCGCTGCAGCCGTTGCATATCAGCTTCATGGCACACTCCCTGCAGTTGTCGCAGTAGTGCTTCACGTACAGCAGCTCCTCTGGCACCGGCAGTCCCCAGCTGTCAACAAGGTCGAAATGCATCGGCCTCCCCTGATAGTTCATGCCGGACTTCAGAGCCTGGCTGGTCTGCAGGCGCTTGCCGTTCAGCGTATACCGCTTTCCGTCTTTTATGAACACCGTGCCTGTCTCCATGAAGCAGAACGTGATGTCTCTCGACTCGCACTCCTCGCGCAGGGACTTCACCCAGTCGAAATTGCAGGGCCTTCTTCCGCCGTAGTTTTCCCCGCCGCATACCACCTGCTCTATCTGACCACTGTCGAGATAGCTGCCGAGCTTCACCGGCCCGAGTATGGGCGCCACATAAACGCCTTTGTGCCTGAAAGGAAGATCGAGCAGTATCGGGAGCCGCTCATCGGCCCGCTTCTGGTTCTCGGTCGTCACGTTCAGGAAGATGTTGTCCCATCCGTCTCCCCAGTCTGAAGGGAGGCATTCGGCAATGCGCTGCGGCCTTTTGGTGACGAGGATGAAGATCACATCGCTCCTCATGCGCATTATGCTCCAGGCCTCGCCGCGCCACTGGTCCGCTTCCTCGAGGAAGAAGTCGGAGGTCATGCAGACGCTTATCTTTTCGCCGCTCTGTATCTTGTAGCTGCCGCTCCTGTTTCTGGACAGGGGGTATTTGACATTCGAGGTAAGATAGATCTCAGATCCCTTCTTATCGCGCATGTCGTCAAGGTAATACATGTAGCAGTTTTCACAGCCTTCGCTGCATTTGACACATCCGTGCCACGGGTTCCAAATATCGTGCATAAAGGTCTACATCTGCGCGCGGGCCTTCTGCCACGCGGCTTCTCTGCTGCATTCCGCGCAAAGCGAAGGAGCCACAGCACAGCCGCCTTTGGCCGTTTCGCGGAGGCTCTCAGGGAGCGCCCTTCCGACGTCATACGTTATCTGCACCATCTCATCGAGCGGCACATGAGGCCCGACGCCTGCCAGCGCCAGCTCGGCCGAAGTGTATGCGCCGACTGCGCCCATGGCGTTCCTTGTCTGGCACGGCACTTCAACGAGGCCGCGGACCGGGTCGCATACCAGCCCGAGCAGGTTTGACAGGGCAACGCTCGCTGCGTCACAGCACTGCTCAGGAGTTCCGCCGAGCATCTCGACCAGAGCGCTTGCAGCCATGGCCGACGCGGATCCGACCTCCGCCTGGCAGCCCGCTTCAGCTCCAGCCACCGAACCGTTTTTCGTAATGATATATCCTATCGCGCCGGCGTTTATCAGCCCGCTTCTCATTGCGTCCATGCTTATGTCACAGCACTCGTAAAGCGACATCAGCACGGCCGGCAGGACTCCCGCCGAGCCAGCCGTAGGAGCCGCGACTATGACGCCCATGCTCGCGTTCGTTTCAGCTACCGCGAGCGCGTTTATTATCGCCTTGTGGATGACCGGCCCGCAGACCGCCTTCGATCCGTCGAGTTTGCTCAGCTTCGCCGCCTCGCCGCCTATAAGGCCGCCCATCGATTTTACTGGCTCGGCTATAGGACGGTCTACCGCGTTGCTCATTATGCGGAGGTTCTCGTCGATCCTGGTGAGTATTACATCCCTGCGGTTCTCGCCAAGCTGCATCTCTCTCCTCAGCATAACCTCGGAGATGGGCATGTTATTTTCGCTGCACATCCTTAGAAGTTCTTTCGCGTTTTTGAAATCCCAATCCATATGTGCCTCCTTTATATCTCGATCAGATCTACGCTTGTGACGGTCTCGTACTGAAGGATCTTTTCCTTCAGCTCTTCCGAAATGGTGCTGTCAGTTTCTATGACAGTGAATGCCTTC
>CADATR010000076.1 GCA_902790885.1 uncultured Eubacteriales bacterium | reverse complement strand
TATCAGGCCTTATATCGAACTTCGGCTGATAGTACACCTGGAACTGCCTCTGGGCGATCGCGTTCGGGAACTCTTCTATCAGCTGCTCAGCGTACAGCATCTTTTTATGGAGATCCTCGTCGTAATAGGCGAGCCTTTTGTTGAGTATCCCCTTTACCGTATTGGCCGCCATCTTGGCGCGGTCAAAGCGCTGCGCAATATCGATAGTCTTGTCTACGCAAGGGTAAACTCCCACGCGGAAGCGCACCCTGTTCTCCTCAGATTCGTCGTCCATAAGGCCGGCGGCAACGCGCTCAGCAAGCGCCTCGTGGTCTTCGCGGTGAGGCACATAGTGCAGGAATGTATCGGCTCCCTGCCGGCATGCAATACCTCCGGCTTCGGCCACTATCTCTTTCAGTATGTCTGAGAGCCTGGTAAGCACCAGATCGCCGTAGGCCTTGCCGTAGCGCTCATTCACCAGATGGAAGTGGTTGATATCCACCAGCACCGCGTCCATTTCAGACGATTCGTTGTACTGATCCAGCTGGGCCGCGTAGCTGTAGAAATATTCCTTGTTATACAGGCCGGTCAGAGAATCCCTCTCCGTGGACTCGATGATGTCGCGGTCTTCGGTAAGCTCTATAATTCGCCTCATGCGGGCCTTTATGACGCCCGGCACAGGGTAAGGCTTAGGGATGAAGTCGATGGCGCCGAGCTCGAGGCTCTCCACCTCCGTGTCCTTCTCGCCCGTCATAACGATGACAGGTATCTCTGACAGCAGCGCGTCGGCCTTGGCTGTCCGCAGCACGTCCAGACCCGACATTACCGGCATCATGATATCCAGAAGCACAAGAGACAGCGACTCCTGGTGCTCCTGCATCAGCTTCAGCGTCTCTTCACCATCGCAGGCGTAAAAGACCTCGTAATCGTCCTTAAGCATTTCGCCTAAGATCTCACGGTTGATCATCTCGTCGTCCGCAATCAGTATCTGCCTCTTACCTTCTATCGAGTGCATTTTCATGTGATCGTCAAGCATTTCGTTTTCCTCTTGCCCTTAATCTTTGATCATCGTCTCGAGTGCCTCATACAGCACATCAGGCTGTATAGGCTTAAGCAGATGAGCGTCGAGACCCGCCTGCATGCTCCTCTGCACGTCCTCATCGAACGCGTTGGCAGTAAGAGCAATGATAGGTATGGTCTTCGCGTCATCCCTGTTCAGTCCGCGGATGCGCTTCGTGGCCTCAAGGCCGTCCATCTCAGGCATCCGCATATCCATCAGGATTGCCGAGTAGTAACCCTCAGGATGCTGCTCAAACAGATCTACCGCGATACGGCCGTTGACAGCGAGGTCCATGCTCATGCCGCGCTCCTGCAGCACCATCTTTATGATATCCGAGTTGATCTCTATATCCTCCGCAAGCAGTATCCTCTTTCCTTCAAGATCCGCCTTTTTCGCCATATGATGCACGTCAGTGCCCCTGCGGCTCAGAGCCGATTTGAATTCCTCTATCACGGATGCAGCAAACAGCGGCTTCGCAAGGAAGCTGTCCACACCTGCTTTCAGCGCGTCCTCAAGAATGTCATCCCACCTGTACGCCGTCAGAATGATGATGGCTGTATCAGGTCCGACTATCTCCCTGATCTTTTCTGTAGCCTCAACGCCGTCCATCTCAGGCATCTTCCAGTCGACCAGTATCAGGTTGTAATTGTCCATGCGCGCGTGGCGAAGCTTTACCATCTCGACAGCCTCAGCACCCGAGCCGGCGGTCTCGGATGAAATGCCTGCTTCCTCGAGCACCAGCTTTGCGTGTTCGCAGGCGATCGGATCGTCATCCACTATGAGCACGTTCATATCTTCAGTATGTATATCCTCATCGTGTTCTGCAGCGCAGCGCTCTGAATCCGCGAGCGACACGGTCCTGTGAATACAGAGCCCTTGCCCTTCTCGCTCTCTACCTGTATATTGCCGTTCATCATCTCGACGATGCTCTTTGTTATGGCAAGTCCCAGGCCCGTGCTGCCGTATTTCGTCGTTGTGGAGTCGTCCTCCTGGGCAAAGGTGTCAAAGATATGCGGCAGAAATTCCTTGCTCATTCCAATACCGGTATCAGAAACCTTGAATTCAAGAGTCGACTTTCCGTTGTATTTCGCCTTCTGCTCGACTTCGAGCGTCACCTTTCCGCCTTCAGGGGTGAACTTCACCGCGTTGCCCAGAATGTTGATGAGCACCTGCCTGAGCTTCATGTTGTCGCCTATGTAGTAGTCATCGACCGGCCCGTTTATATGGCACTGGTATTCCAGGCCCTTATCGGCGCACTGGCCGCTGAACATGATGTTGATGGCCTCAAGCAGCTTCTGGAACGAGAACTCCTCGTTCTTCAGCGTGAGCTTGCCCGACTCTATGCGTGACACATCGAGTATGTCGTTGATGAGCCCCAGAAGGTGCTGGGCCGACGAGCCTATCTTTTCGAGATACTCCCTCGTCTTAGGCGGAGTCTCCTTATCGTTGAGGGCGATCGCATCAAGACCAATGATGGCGTTCATAGGCGTACGTATCTCATGGCTCATGTTGGACAGGAATGCCGTCTTGGCCTTGCTCGCATCCTGAGCCGCATTCAGCGCGACTGCCAGAGTCTCCTTCTGCTCCTCAAGCTCCTGCTGCAGCGCGATTCGCTCATTGAGCTCTGCCTGCTTGCCTCTGAGCTCGGCATCCGCGGTCTCCTTTTCAAGAAGCAGCTTTGTATTCCTGCGGTTCTGCCTGTAAATATATGTGAAGAATCCCAGCATTACCGCTATTGACATCAGCACCTGAAGAAGGCTTCTCTGGAGAGTCCTCTCGGTAACAAAGCTTATCTTATCTGTGATCACGCTTTCCCTGATGAGATATGTGAGCATCCAGTCAGTGCCTTCTACAGGTTCGTAAGTCAGGGTCTCATGGATGCCGTTGTATGTGAACGTGACTTCGCCATGCTTAAGATCGGCAAAGTCCTGCTGCACTTTCTCAAAGGAATATCCCTTGTCGTATTCGGCATGCTCGAGGGCATCAAGAAGATTGTCCTCAACAGCCAGACCTCCCAGTATAGTGTTGCTCAGCGCGATACCGTCAGTCGTATACAGGTTGGTGAAAGTCGCGTCAGTCTCCTGCGAATCCATCGACACTCCGGCAAGCATCTGATCCATGCCTATCTCCATGAAGCATGCGATCAGTTTCTTCCCATCGAAGCGGAGGTCTGCAGGCACTGCAATTATCACCGTTTTATCTGCCTGATTCAGGTTTTTGATGGATATCTCAGGCTCAGAAATAGTGCGGTAGTCAAAGCGATACTGATCTATATCGTTCTGAGTACCCTGTGATGTATAGATAAGGCCGTCTTCATCGACGAACGCGAATTTCTCCAGATCATAAAGGCGCTTTATATTGGCCTGATAAGCCTGCAGATGTTCCATGTCCTGCAGGTCTTCATCGGTCATGATATCTACGGCCGTATTCATATCCGCTATACGTCTGCGCAGATTGTCGGCAACTACCTGCTCACGTCTGCCGGCAAGCTCTTCAAGATACAAATGGCTTACTTCCTGTACCGCGTCCTGTGTATCTTTCCGGGCGCCCTGCCCCATCCATATAGTGCCGATCACCATTATCACCATGATGGTGCAGATACCAGCGATCGTTATCAGCACACCGGTCTTTTTTCCTTTTTTCACTTACCGCACCTCCCTCCAGAAGCAAGCAAGCTTATATTGTTTACGCTTTGCATATATAACTTACTCTATCACTGCAGCGGGGCACATTCCACCCCGAACATAGTTATCCTTTTTATCATATTATTGTATAAAACAAAGCGTCATTCAATCCGTCCAAAAAACAGCAAATCTGATACTCTTTGTTAATAGCATGCGGTCCTTAAATAGCAATGCGAAATTTTGCGCGCACGGGATATTCTTGTTCGCAGTGTGCGGTGCTCCCGTGCGTGCTTTGATAGCCTCCGGCTATACCTGTGTTTGCGGAATTCCCCCGATGCATACAGATTCACGATGTCTGGTTACGACGCAAAGCCCAATCTCGGCACCGCATCGTAACTTTTTTGTTACCCCTCCCTCGATTACGACAAGGCAGTCGTCACATTACCTTGCTTTCTTCCCGGCAGATCCTCTTCATGATCTCTCCCCAG
This sequence comes from uncultured Eubacteriales bacterium, assembly GCA_902790885.1. The sequence goes on along the minus strand of CADATR010000076.1, from coordinate 3,804 downwards.
CCAGGTCAGGCTGCGTATCTTCCCCTATATTTCTTCCATCCCATAGTCAGGACTTAAAAACTCATCGTTTAGAACCGAAAGATATTGCAATGCACTGTGTTTTTATTCATTTATGGCGTTCGCCGGGACTCTTAAGATTATTCTGTTGCAGGCTTGTAACGACTCAAAGGCTGTAACAGAAGATAAATCGTTACTTTTGTTACGACCGATGCCCTGTTTCAGCTTTACAGTCGTCACATCAGTTTTCGCACACCTGGGGCCAGTAAAGAAAGGCATTGAATTTGAACCTGGATTTGACAACACGCCTTATAGGCACACGTGCCAACATGGCTCGGTCTGCTCCGAGAACCCCGCGCTGGTGACGGGCACATCCAAAGCCCAGGCACCAGCTGTAAGGCGAGGGTGATCGGCTAAGCAGACCCCGGGAGTGCACAGGAGCACGACCGGCAATATGTATGATTGGGTCCGGTACATGTTTTCCGGGAAAAGCACCAAAAAGAGTGCTTTGGATGTCGGAATAAGTGCTTTCGTCGTTTTACTGCGATCAGAGTTCGATAGTACAATTTTGTTCTGATATAACACGATGCTTTCAGCACTTGAATAACAGCTGTAACTGGAAGCACCACAAAAGAAAAGGTGGTATTTATTATGTCGAGATTAGATGCAAATCTTAAGATGCGGCTTGATTACGAAATCAATATGCTTGAGCGTGCAAAAAAGGAGTATAGTGATCGTCTTTATTATTTGCGCGATTTTCAGGGCGCGTTCATGAAGTGGTCAAAACGCGGGCGCAGGAAATATTACTATATCAAGCGCAGTGGTTCGTCCTCGTACAAGTATATTGGAAAAACAGGGTTAAAGGATGTGGAGCGAGTCAAAGAAGTGCATTTTCTTGAGGAAGTGATAGGGCGCATCGATCATAATCTGGAATTGTTAAAGAGTTGTGCTGACGATTATCTTCCATTCGATGCCAGCTCAATATGTGACAGTCTCCCGAAAATATACCGTTGCAAGGTGCCTCCTGTTTCAGAGCTATACAAAATTCAAAGCGAACAGTGGCTTAACAGAAGGCTTGAAGATCAGAAATTGTTTCCGGAGAATTATCCTGAGAAAAAGAGGCACACTACTTCTGATGGGGTCAAGGTCAAAACTGTGAGTGAAGTGGTTTTGTACGAGATGATCAAGGACGCCGGGCTCGCGTTGATATATGAGCTGCCAATTCCAATGAAAGATTACGGGCCGCCGCTGTATCCTGACGCAACCGTTTTGTCGCCTATAGATATGAAGACAGAGATTATCGTCGAATACGTTGGGCGGCTGGATCTTTACGAATATCGAGTAGATTTTGCGAAAAGGGTAGCCAGATATATCGACAGTGGGTACATTCCTGGCGTCAATCTGTTCTTCGTGTTCAGTGACAGCAAAGGAAATGTTGATACCCATCAGATAAAGAAAGTAATTGCGGATATTTTTGGAATCAGAAAAGGTATGGCATTTAAGTAATCAATGCCATACCCGAGTCAGGTGCGAATTCAGCTTTAAGCTCTTTGATGTTACTTCCTAAAGTATATGATTTAATCTTTCTATCTTAATGTTGTAGAGTCTCACGATCAGATCTATCTGACCTGGCCGTATTTTACTGTCTTTTTCATAAAGAGCCCTGATTCTTTCAGGTGGGAGCACCTTCGAAACATCGAGTGCGTTTCGGTCAGTCACGAGTTTCATCAGTCCCGCTTCTGTATTTTCAAAGCTGTTGACCTCGATACTATCGATCTCCTCCTCTGTATATGGTATGACCAGCCCTCCGCCAAAGGCCTTGCCCGTGTCGAAGATCGGCGCCATACGTGTGAGCCTGAGTGTTTCAGAGTCCCTGATGAAGCCAATATTGTCCATATGTCTGTCCGTATTGCTCATCACATAATCGCTAAGGATCTGGTATTCGAGATCAGCTCTGAGGTCATTTCCATCAATCCCATGCCGCTCTGCGATCGAGATGAGTCTCTCATAGCTTGTCCTTGTGCCGTCATCCGGCTCTGAAGTCAAAAGCTCATATGCTGAGACAAGCTCATGCCTGGCATCGGTGAACGCCTCTGAACAGCATCCATAATCATAAGGCTTGTATTTAATGCGCAGCAGGCGATATTTGGTGTAATTCTCATAGCCCTGTGCCTTATGGAATTCTGTTGCGATCACTTCATTTATACTCTCACTCGAAAGCCTTCCATGATTGCCTTTTACCAGCGTCCTCTTTCCATTTCTTATTACCCAGCTTTTCTCCAGCTCACCTCTGAGACTGCTGTTTGGCGTTAACGCATCAACGCTCCTATTCGTGCGGCCTTTAACCCCATCCGTCAGCAGATTATCGCGGAAATCATTTTCAAAGAGGTTCACGTCACGCCATCTGAGCGATGAATCGATTGGCTTTAACCAATAATAATCGGTAAGGCTCAGTCCGAGATTTCGCAGCAAATATTCTGATGGTTCGTCGAAACCTTTCGCGCGCAGCATTTCTTCGACTCTCCCCTGCCTGATCGGTATCTGACGATTCCTCCACCATCTTGAAATGTGATCGCTGTACGCTGCAAATCCCAAGGGCGCCAGCTCAGGGTTTTTGTACTTTGGCGAGCAGGCGATCATCACCCCGTACTCGTTCAGGTCACAGATCGTCACTATCTCGTTTTTTCTCATAAGATAGTATTCCACGGCTGCCCTCCTTATCGGAAATCCCTCATCCGCTTCTCTCTGATAAACTCATCCACTCTCCAGCGTGCAATATCGTCAATATAAAAAGAGTTGTCTTCAGTCACTTTGCACAGTCGGATGTCAGTATTTTCCCCATTGTAAAGTATCGAAGCGTGATAGTATTTAGCACGAACAGTAAGATTTGCTTCAGCATCATATGAATTAAGGATAGGCCGCCGGCTGTTTTTGCAAAGATCATACAGCTCATCCATACTCATTTGAAGAGACGCGGCCAGCTTCTTCATCAGTGAAACCCTGCACTTGTCTATGTCAACTTTACCGTTTACAAGGTCGTTCAGTGTGCTGTAAGCGATACCGCTTTCTTTTGCCAGATGATAGACGGATATTTCATTGTCATTCAGGTATTCTTTTAGCATAAAAATATTATACCGCTGCAGCGGTATAATTAAAAGTGGCGGCTGCACAAAAAAATGGAGGCCGTTAAAAGCCTCCATGCTAATCGTTGCGCAGTCTTCGCCTTGAGATCAGAACTATCGCACAGCCTGTCACCAGTATCGTTCCCAGGATGTAGAAGATAGTTGTGCCGATACCGCCGGTATGAGGAAGCTCAGCGCCAGGAGTGTTCGGAATAATAAACTCCGCATCTTTTGTCTCTGCAGCCGCTGTATACCTTACGCTTTCAACGGTACCATCTGTGCTTGTAATAACTCCGTCTGAAACTGTGAATGTAACCGGTGCAGTCTCAGTGATAACATAGCCCGTTGGAGGAGTTATCTCCTGCAGCTGATACTGGCCGTCAATAAGACCTGTCAGTGTGATTCCCTCTTCCGGGACCACAAACTGGCTGTCTGCATCCAGCTCAGGAACCTGCTCGCTTGATACATCAGCGAATGTTCCCTCGCTATCAGCTCTATACAATAATTTGAACACTGCACCTCCAAGATAATTTATGCTGTTTTCAGCATCATCTGTCTTTTTGATCACGACATCGACAGTATTTGCAGCGCTTTCCTTGTTGTATACGGTTATGACACCCTGATCCGACACGCCGATACTGTTATTCGGGGAATATCCGGCCAAAACAAAGCCATCCATTTTTTC
>CADATR010000075.1 GCA_902790885.1 uncultured Eubacteriales bacterium | reverse complement strand
CACAGCTACACCTTCGAGAACGGCGGGGAGATACCTGCCCGAGGAGATGTTTCGCTTATCAAGCAGGCGGCCAGGATACTTATTGAGAATGCTTCCAAGTACACCTCTGAGGGCGGAGAAATAAAGCTGAGGAGCCTCGTGACAGACGGGCATCCGTCATTTTCTGTGCAGGACAGCGGGATAGGCATAAGCGAAAGCGACATACCGCATATCTTTGACCGCTTTTACCGCGCGGACGACTCGCGTTCAAAGCAGACCGGCGGGAGCGGCCTGGGCCTGGCTATCGCCAAATGGATAGTGGAGCGCCACGGAGGCCGCTTCGAGGTCATTTCAAGAAAGGACATAGGAACACGCATCACAGTGATCCTTCCATAAAAAAAGATATCTTTGAGGACTGTTCCATCAAAGATATCTTTTTTTCAAGTCAGATTCAATGCCCGGAGGGCTTTGATTACCCGTCAGATCTGCTGTGCCGGTATGCTGAATGAGAATTCGCTGCCTTTGCCCACGGTGCTCTTTACCGCGACGCTGCCTCCGTGCAGATCTGCGATCTCTTTCACCATCGCCAGTCCCAGGCCGCTGCCTCCGTTTCCTCTCGAAGAGTCAGCCTGCCAGAATCTCTGCCATATCTTATCGATATCTTCGGCGGCTATTCCTCTGCCGTTGTCGCTGACCCTCAGAACAGCGCTGCCGTCTTCACGCTTCAGTGAAAGCCGCACGATGCCATCCTCTTTTCCGTATCTGTATGCGTTCTGCAGCAGGTTGAATATCACCCTGGATATGAGCGAAGCGTTATAGCTGCACATTATTCCGTCCTCGATGTCGGTCTCCATCCTTATGCCTTTTTCCTCGTCAGGCACGAATTCCTCGGACGAAAGTGTCACGAATTCGCTGAGATCTCCCTCGCTGAGCGGATATCTCTCTGTTCCCTGCTGGAGCCTCGTAATTCCGAGAAGCTCGTCGATAAGTCCCGACATCCTCTCGCCCTGCTCGCGGATGTGCCCGATCGTCTCTTCATAGTCCTCGACGCTGTCTGCCTTGCGCTCAGCGCGGTCGCATTCAGCCAGGATTATCGCCGTAGGCGTCCTCAGCTCGTGCGAGGCGTCAGAGGTGAACTGCCGCTCGGCATCAAAGAGCTTCTCAAGGCGCTCGAACATTCTGTCGAATGCCCCGGCAAGCTGCCTCATCTCTTTAGGACCATGCTTAAGATCTATCCTGTCCGTAAGATCGTCGGCGTCGTTGATCGAATTCGCCGTGCTTACGATTTGCTCTATCGGCTTGAACGTCCTTGAGGATATCCACAGGGCTCCCAGGAACGTCACTATCAGAATGACAGGGAGCAGCATGAGAGTGATACGGGTTATGGTGTCGTTGATGCCTATGTGGCTGTCGGTAAGGACGGCGCCCCTGATCCACAGACCCGACACCTCCATGTCCACATACTTATCATATATGTAGAATTCCTTTCCGTCGGAGCTCTCTGTCCTTATCTGATTTTCCCTGAACGGGACGGACGAAAAGTCCATGTCCTCCTTGTCGGCCGAGAGCAGCAGCTCTCCGTTCGTGTTGTAGAACGAGCAGAACACACCGCGCTTGTACAGGGTAAGATCATCCCACTCGAACGTGCCCCTGTCGAATTCAACGTCTTCGGCATTGTCCATCACCACGCTGACCAGGTAAGTCGCGGGATCCTCAGGCAGGCTGTGTCTGTTCATTACAAGAACGAACACCAGCACCATTATCGAGACCAGAAACACCATGAATGTGACCCAAAGGGCAAGTCGTATCTTGGCAGACATGTCCTACTCCTCCCTGAGCACCCATCCCGTGCCCCAGACCGTATGTATCAGCTTGCTGCTGCGGCCCTTGTCGAGCTTGCGCCTCAGATATCCTATATATACATCGACAACATTGGTGCCGCCCTCATAATCGAAGTTCCAGAGATTGTTCTCAATCATCTCGCGAGAGAGCACAACGCCCTTGTTTCTTATCATGTATTCGAGGAGAGCGAACTCCTTTGATGTGAGATCTATCGGATCACCTCCGCGGGTGACGCTTTTCGACGCCGTGTCGACAACGAGGTCGCCGACGGTATACTCATTCGTTTTGTTGCCGGTATACTTTCTCGCCATCACCTTGATTACAGCTCTGAGCTCGTCAAAGCTGAACGGCTTAGTCAGATAATAGTCTCCGCCGGCGTTCAGGCCGGTCACCTTGTCCATTACGCTGTCGCGCGCGGTAAGAAACAGCACCGGAGTGGCGCATCCCCTGCCGCGCAGCCGCTCAACCACCGTGAATCCGTCTATTTTAGGCAGATTGACATCGAGGATGATGACGTCGTAATCAGCCGCGGCCGTATACTCCAGGGCTTCCTCTCCGTCAAACACACTGTCGACACTGTACTTCTCATCTTCCATCGCCTCGCTGATGAGGCGGTTCATGCTTTTTTCATCTTCAACTACAAGTACTCTCATTTCTTTACCCTTCATTTTCGGAAACAGGGGAATCTTCTGCATCTCCCGCCTCTTCTAAAAAATGTTATCAGATAATTATAAGAATTCAATTAGTGTTATCTTCTTTTTATTTTTTTTGAGATTTCCAGATTTTCTAATAATTCTCTTAATTTTGCCGCCTATACTTCAGATATCAGCTAAGGAAAGCAAAGCGGCAGCAGACAGACGCTGCCGGAGTCAATAAAAATTAGGCCCCAAAGGGGCAGAACAAGGAGGAAACAAAAATGAGAAACATCAATACAGTAAACAACATCGTTATCGCAAACGCAGCTGCCGAGGCAGGCATCAGAGCAGATGAGAAGTACGCAGTAAACATCGTTTCAGCCGAAAACGGACTCGCTGAGATCCTCTTCGAAACAGAGTGGAACACCGTTACTTGCTACATCGACACAGAGACCGGCGAAGTTCTCGGACTCATGGGCGAGGGCAAGAGCACGGACGAGCTCATCGCGGATGACTACAGGGCAGTCAGAGTAAATGCCACAGCCGCGGCGGTCAGAAAGATCGCCTGATAGCCAACGAGAGGGGGGCCACCCCCTCTCCCTCATTTTTTGTGAATGAGACATAGAACCGCCCCTCCATCTATCGATTATTTTGCAAAGGAAAGCCAGTCTCCTGCTAAATTTCTTTGCGCTTGGTCTGTTTTATGACATAATAGGTGCATATCAAAAGTGTTATATGGGAGAAAGGGGGTATTCTTAATGTCTGCGGACGAAAAAAAAGTAAAAAAAGGTCTCAGCGTAATGACATCTGAGTACGAGCTTGAAGGCCGCATTCCTACAGGTAAAGCTATCATACTCGGCATGCAGCACGTTCTGGCCATGTTTGTCGGAAACCTGACACCGATCCTGGTGATCGGAGGAGCATGCTCACTGGGCGATGAGGGACTGATGGTTCCGGTCATCCAGAACGCTATGCTCGTCGCGGGTCTGGTCACACTCGTTCAGCTGTGGACTATCGGACCTATCGGAGCGAGGCTGCCGTGCGTAATGGGAACCAGCTCCGGATTTATCGGAGTAATGAGCGGAGTTGCCGGATCCATGGGAGGCGGCGTTGTCGCGTATGGAGCCATCCTGGGAGCCTGCTTCATCGGAGGCATATTCGAGATGATACTCGGATTCATGCTCAAGCCGCTTCGTAAGTTCTTCCCGAGCGTAGTAACGGGTACAGTAGTTACTGCCATCGGTCTGTCGCTTATCAGCGTAGGCATCAACTCATTCGGCGGAGGCAATAACAACAACGACTTCGGTTCGCCTACCAACCTGATGATCGGTCTGGCCGTGCTGATATTCATTATCATATTGAAGCATTTCACAAAGGGCATCTGGTCCGCAGCGTCGATCCTGTTCGGAATAATCTTCGGCTACATCCTCTGCGCTGTCCTCGCTCTCTTCCTCGACACGACCTATGTTGTGGAGGGTGAGACATACATCCATTCATGGGTGCTGCAGTGGGATAAGGTGGCGGCTGCCGCATGGATATCCCTGCCTAAGATAATGCCTGTGAAGTTCGTATTCGACGCCCGCGCGATCATCCCTATCATGATCATGTTCGTGGTAACGGCTGTAGAGACCATCGGTGACCTTTCAGGTATCACAGAAGGAGGCCTCGGGCGCGAAGCTACGGATAAGGAGCTTTCCGGCGGAGTAGCGTGCGATGGTATCGGATCAACATTCGCTACACTCTTCGGCGTTCTGCCTAACACATCGTTCAGCCAGAACGTAGGACTGGTGGGAATGACAAAGATCGTAAACCTTTTCGCCATCACCATGGGAGCCATCTTTCTGGTACTCTGCGGATTCTGCCCTAAGCTGGCGGCGATCGTACAGCTGATGCCTCAGTCGGTACTCGGCGGAGCTGCTGTAATGATGTTCGCTTCCATCGTAGTCAGCGGCATACAGCTGATAACAAAGGACGGTATCGGCAACCGCGAGGTAACTATCGTTGCTGTATCACTCGGACTTGGCTACGGCCTCGGCTCGACAGCGAATGTACTGGCCCAGATGCCTGCTTTCGTAGGATACATCTTCGGAGGTTCGGGAATCGTTCCTGCGGCTATCGTAGCGATCATCCTCAACATAGTTCTCAAGAAGGATCCTGAGGAAAAGGAAGCCGAGCCTCTCTGGGACTAGTTTCTGAAAACGTGATAAATATAATGAGGCGCATTGCTTTTACCGGCAGTGCGCTTCTTTTTTTGTGTCAATTATGGATAATAGCGGCAGACAATTATAAACAGCATTTGTGAGGTATGGTATAATAACTTGATAACTGCGGCATATATAATACCGAAGAGGAGGTCGACTATCTGCTGAAGGTGCTGCCTGAAGCGGTAGAAAATGCCAAGAAGATAAATGCTGAGAATTTCAACATGGCAGAGCCTCTGTATTAGAACAACCGTTAATGATCCGCTGCAAACAACAGTGAAAGTAGAAGTAAGAGAAGTTAAATGAGAGAAAACAAAGGAAGCAAAAAAAAGAAGAACAGATACGCAAAAGCACCTAAAGGGAAACTGCTTCTGAAGGTGCTCGGAGGACTTATCGTACTTGGTGTTGTGGTCGTTCTGGCAACAGTTGTCATTACTGCAGCAAAGGTAGGAAAAATCAATGAGGACAGCCTGTATGCAAATATAGAGCGTTCATCCATCCTGTACGATATAGACGGCACGGAGATCGATACTCTCCACTATTCTGAGGACAGAAAGATAGTACCGATAGACGAGATGCCTGATGATCTCAAAAGTGCCTTTATTGCAATTGAGGACAAAACCTTTTATAAACATCACGGATTCAACTTCCGAAGGATGTTCGGAGCGGTCCTGTCCAGACTCACCGGAAGATCATCGTCCATCAGCGGCACATCTACTATCACGCAGCAGCTTGCCCGAAACGTGTATCTGGCTGAAATAAAGAGCCAGCGAAGCATAAGCAGAAAGCTTTCGGAGATGTATATAGCATGGAGGCTCGAGAATAATCTGACTAAAGATCAGATCCTTGAAGCCTATCTGAATACCATCTACCTGGGGTACGGCAATTACGGTGTAGGATCTGCTGCCAGAACCTACTTTTCCAAAGAGGTGAGCGATCTGGATCTTGCGGAGTGCGCTGCTCTGGCAGCTCTGCCGCAGGCGCCTGATTCATACGCCCTGATCACGGAGGATCCGGAAGGGAATGAGGAGATCAGAAATATAACTTACTATTCCCTTAACGAGGTCGATGAGGCAGCGGCAGACGAAGAAACTGCCGCAGACGATGCTGACGCCGAAGAGGAAAGCGGAAGCACAGGCTTTTACGCGAATGACCTGTCGAAGGAAAGGCGCGATCTTGTTCTGGACCTCATGGCGGATCAGAACTATATATCTTCCGATGAAGCCGGGGGTGCAAAGGTCGATGTCATAGATATCCTTTCGCCGAGCTTTGAAAAGAATGAATCAGCTTACACATACTTTACGGATTATGTGGCGGGCGTAGTCACAAATGATCTTATGGAAAAGTATAAGATCTCTGAAGAAGAAGCTCAGCGCATGGTGTATACTGGCGGACTGCAGATACACACTACACTGAGAAGCGATGTGCAGAACGCTATCTATGATGAGTTCCAGAATGATAATAATTTCCCGGCTGCAGTAGATGGCAGCAAAGTGCAGGCCAGCATGGTAGTGACGGAAGTCGGGACAGGGTATATAAGCGGCTTTGTAGGCGGGCGCGATGCAGAAGGTTCAAATCTGTTCAACAGAGCGATAAGCCCTCGTCAGCCCGGATCGTCGATAAAACCTCTGGCGGTCTATGGAGCTGCTCTTCAGAAGAGCTTTGATTACGCTGCTAAAAACAAGACGTTCGATTATACTGATTACGGTTTCGACAAACAGGGAATCAATTACTGGGGTGATTACATCACGGCAAGCTCGGTCGTAGTCGACGAGCCGCTTACCATAAATGGTGAGGAATGGCCGCAGAACTTCTCAAAGTCATATTCGGGAAAGCAGTCGCTCAGAACGGCTCTGCAGCAATCCATCAACACCTGTGCCGTAAAGATACTCTGGCAGGTTGGACTCGACTATTCCGTTGACCTTCTGGAGAAGTACGGCCTCACAACGATTGAGACAGATACGAGCGCGGCTGCCAATGATGTTAATCCTGCCGCCCTTGCGCTGGGCGCCATGACATACGGAGTTACTCCTCTTGAGATGTCTCTTGCGTACGCGGCTTTCCCTAATGGCGGAAGCGTTAATACCGCGGTTTGCTATACGGATGTGACAGATTCGGACGGCAAAACGATGCTTAGAGGAGAAAGCAAATCGACAAAAGTTCTCGACGAAGGAGTTGCCTGGATAATGACAGACCTGCTGAAGTCAGTCGTCTCAAGAGGCATAGCGGGGAATGCAGCCATTTCAGGCGTTGAGGTAGGCGGCAAGACCGGAACAACAAACGACACCTTCGACGTGTGGTTCGACGGATTCACGCCTGACTACTCGGCTGCTTTATGGATAGGAACGGATCTCAACGTAGAGATGCTCGGCTCATCTGCACAGGCAGCGGCACTGTGGAGCAGGATAATGAGGCAGGTAGACGGCATAACAGAGGGTAAATACCGGGAGATGCCTTCAGATGTTATCAAGGTAAAAGGTGAGTATTACACCAGGGGCACCGAAAAGAACGCCGGCAAATACACAGGATCTTCGAAAAAAGATAAAAAATCCGACAATGATTCGGACAATGATGAGATTACGGTGAATACTGACAATGCAGGCGGCGCAGCTCCGACTGAGGGCGAAGGTGCCGGCGGCACTACGCCGAGTGGAGGCACGGACTCCGGCACCGGCGGCGGCACTACGCCGAGTGGAGGCACGGACTCCGGCACCGGCGGCGGCACTACGCCGGGTGAAGGCACGGGCTCCGGCACCGGCGGCGGCACACCAGCCGCTCCTGAGGCCGCGGCTGGTTAAAAGGAGGGCAGACCATGTATCATGAAATAGAGGGACAGCTCAATATTGAGCCTATAATCTTTGATGATGACGAACTTATTGCGCGCGGTCAGCATTATCCCTATGCAGAGATCGAATCGCTTGAGATCACCAGCGCGCAGCTGTTCTCTCCGTACGGGATCCTCACTATGAGGACAGGGGGCAGGGATATTCCGATCCCCTTCGTGAGATCAAAAAAGAGCAAGCTGGAGCTGGCGCTGAGGGAATTTGAGAAGCTGCGCGAAAGGGGAGATGCTGATGCCGCACTTCCTTCCGGAGGCGCACAGCCATCCGGGCCGCAGGCGGGAATGGATCCTTACGAAGAGCTGAAAAAACTCAAGGAGCTCCTCGACCTCGACATAATAACAAAAGAAGAATTTGAAGCCAAAAAGAAAAAACTGCTGGATCTGTAAAGATCCGGCAGTTTTTATCTATAGGTGGTTTTTTATGAGTGATTACAGAACATGCTTTCCGTACATAGCATCCTGCTCTTTTCTGAGCTTGTAGAT
>CADATR010000074.1 GCA_902790885.1 uncultured Eubacteriales bacterium | reverse complement strand
GCTTACGCCCTGCACGTGCATCGGCGCGTCCGTGATATTTTTGAGTATGCTGTAATGCGGAAAAAGATTGAACTGCTGGAACACCAGCCCGCAGTACTTGCGGAACTTCTTCATCTCCTGAGGCCCCGCGTATACAGCGCTGCCGTTTGCGTCCGTGTGCGCGGCCCTCTCACCCATGTAGATGATTTCCCCGCCGTCTATGGTCTCGAGAAATGTGGAGCACCTCAGCAGTGTCGACTTGCCCGATCCCGAAGGTCCAATGATGCTGACAACCTCGCCGCTGTCGACGTCGAAGCTTATATCCTTGAGCACCTCGAGTCCGTCGAATCTTTTTTCGATATTTTTCATTTCAAGTATCATTGCGCCGCCCTCCTACTTGTAGTAATCCATCGATTTCTCGATGCGTGCCATCACGAATTCCACCAGATAATTGGCTCCAAAGTAGAATACGCCTGCTATCAGGAACGGCATGAATGATGACTGCGATGCGGATATCTGCTTGGCAAGCGAGAACACCTCCGCGTACGCGAGTGTGAACGCCAGCGATGTATCCTTAACCAGGGTTATGACTTCATTTGTCACAGATGGCAGGATTATCTTCACCACCTGCGGCAGGATTATCTTCATGAATGTCTGAGTCTTTGTGTAGCCCAACACCTCGGCAGCCTCATACTGGCCGACCGGGATCGACTCGATGCCGCCGCGGTAGATCTCTGCGAAATACGCAGCGTAGTTCAGCACAAATCCGACGATGATCGCCGGAAATCTCCAGTTGCCGATGTTCCATCCGAAAAGGTAATACGGGCCGAAGTACCACGCAAGAAGCTGCAGCATCAGAGGAGTGCCGCGCATTATTGAAATGTAGCCTTTGATGATCCCGCGCACCGGCGCAAAACGCGATCTGCGAAGAAGCGCGACTATCATGCCCAGAGGGAGTGATCCGATGAGTGTCAGCACGAAGATCAGACAGGTCTTCAGCATGCCCGAGCTCATCGTCGAAAGCATTGTTGAAAAGGTCATTGGTTCTCCTTTATATCAGCTGTAATCAACAAACACAGTGCTGCAGGGAAATCCCGCAGCACTGCCGGTTTTATTATGATCTGCAGCCTTGTCAGTTACTATAGCTGCCGGCCTATTTGTCGATCATGGTCAGATTCTCGTAGATCTGAGGGTACTTCTTGCCGATCTCATCCATCTTGCCGTTCTCCGCAAGTGTCTTGAGGGCCTCATTCACCTGATCGCGAAGCTCTGTGTCATCTGTTCTGAATCCTATCGCGTATACTTCCTGGCAGACATCCTCATCGAGATAAGCCAGTCCGTCGACCTTTGTCATCTGATAGTCGCCTGTTGTAACGTCGATGGCGATGGCGTCGATCGCGCCTGCCTTGAGGTCGTTGACAGCGACCGTATATGTGTCATACTTTTCAAGTGAAGCAAATGTCTTCATAAGATCTTCAGCACCGCCCTCAGCGTTCGGAGTCTCGAGCAGTTCCTGTGCGGATGTGCTGCCCTGAACACCTACTTTCTTTCCGGCCAGATCAGCAGTAGTTTTGATATCTGAGCCTTCGAGCACCATTATCTTGATCGTATTCAATGAATAAGTATCGCTCCATGCAAACTTATCTTCTCTGTCAGGGCTTCTTGTGAATCCCGACCAGATGCAGTCGATGCTTCCGGACTCAAGCTCTGCATCCTTTGCATCCCAGTTAATGGCAACTCCTTCATAGTTCCAGCCATTCAGCTCGCATACCGCCTGAGCCAGCTCTACGTCGAAGCCTGTTGTCTCTCCGTCATCTCCGATATATGAATACGGAGGGAAGTCCTTATCGTAGCCGTGCTTGAATGTGAATGTCTCCTCAGCGCTCTCTCCGCTGTCGCTGCCGCCGCCGCATGCTGTAAGAGCTGCCATCGTGAAGATCATCGCGAATGCAAGCATAAGTACTGTTAATCTCTTCTTCATGTTCCTGTTTCCTTTCAATCGTTGTTATTTCTTAGTCTGAATTGTTTGTTCCTGTTTTGCTTTAGCGTGCTAAAGCGCTAAATTGATAACGCAATAATAGCATCAGCACACCCCGCGGTCAAGTATAATCACTGTTTTCTTACAAATACATATACTGCAAACAAAGCAATGCAGTACATCATGCATAGCCATACAAAGCACTGCCGTTATCGCCAAAACAGTGTTGATACCATTTTTCAATAATTTGGCAATAATTGCCAACATGTTGGCTACTCTTCACTTGTCTTGTCCTTTTAGTATCAACACATCTCGAAAGTTCTCATCCTGCCCCATTTCTGATTGTTCTTCATTCAAATATTCGGATAATTATTTCTTTCCCGGCTCCAATTACTCTGGCATTTTCTGCTGAGAAACCGGTATCGATGGAGTTTTCCTGAACCCACTCCGCAGAAGTCCTATTTATAGTGGTCAGCAGACCGTTCCAGTAATAAATCAGAGACAGCGTTGATACCAGCTGTCTCTTGTTTCTAATCATTGATCAACATGTTGATACAAAACAAAGAAATGCATCAAATTGGTGCCAACACAGCATATACATCCATATCCATATCAATATCCATATCCATATCAATTGCAAACTATCCATCATGGCGCTCTTCCCCGATAAGACGATACGCTTATGCAATAAAAAAGCTGTAATCCGACAGTATCGAATTACAGCTGTACTGCTTTTGTAAAACCATCCGATCGGCTGAGGCTGATCCGAGCGAAGAATCCCAGTTTCGGCTGAAGCCGCTCCCAGCGAGGGATCTTCTCCCTGTCTGCAGTTGCCCCATCCAGAAGATCCCTATTCCGCTGCAGGCTCCGGCAGTTTGGATATGTCTATCCATGCGAGGGAGCGCGATGCCTCGAACAGCTCATCGGGCGTAAATTCAGCCGCGGAGTTCGAGGAGCCGCAGGCCGGGAAAACCGTTTTGAATCTCTTCATCGACTCGTCGCAGTATATCCTTACATCATCGCGTGTTACGCCGAAGGCGCATACGCCGCCTATCTCGTGGTTCGTGTATTCAGGGACCTCCTCAGGCGAGAGCATCTTCGCCTTTTCGCCAAAGTATTCCTTGTATTTTTTGTTGTCTACTCTGGCGTCGCCTGCTACCTGCACGAGTATGCCCGTGCCGTCTTTCAGCTTGAAACTCAGGGTCTTGCAGATGCGCGCCGGCTCCACGCCGACCGCCTTTGCCGCCAGCTCTACCGTTGCGCTTGAAACATCGAATTCTCTGACGCGGTCGGCCAGCCCAAGTGTTTCCAGATATGCTCTTGCTATCTCTATTGACATTTTTCTCCTATCCGGGCGGTGCGCCCATTTACCCTTTATCTGAAACGCGGCGCCGCATGCGAGCGGCACCGCGATCGTTTCTTATTACCATCGGGCGATACTCTTTGCACTTACCTGACCAAGAGCAACGCCCTTTCATAGTTTGCTGCGTCTGCGCGGCGAATTTGCCTTTTTCGATGCAGAGATCAGAGTCTGCGCGGCGAATTTGCCTTTTCTCCGCAGCGTTCAGAGTCTACGCGGCAGCCTTGCCTTTTTTGCCGCGGTTTATAACTGTCAGCACCAGTCCGATGACCAGTCCGACCGCAGCCGGAGCCACCCATCCGAGGCCCAGATCGAAGAACGGGAATATATTGTGTCCCAGATCTGTCAGCGCCTGGATGTTCAGCGCGTTCCTGATGCCTTCAGGGAGAGTCTTGCAGAAGTCGAAGACTGCCGGTATGAAGGCTCCGAGAGTTACGCATGCGTAAACGTATCTGCTCCCGCCGAACAGCTTCTCGCAGAGCGCCATGATGACGAGCACCGTCGCGAGAGGATAAAGCAGCATCAGTACAGGCACGGCGTAATCGATGATGGCTGTGAGTCCCACGTTCGAAACTATGAACGAGAACAGCGTGAAGAACATCGCCCAGCCTCTGTAGTTGAGCTTGCCCGGTACGAGCTTTACGAACATCTCGCCGCAGCTTGTGATAAGTCCGATCGCTGTCTTGAGGCAGGCAAATGTGATAGTCAGCGCGAGCACGATGCTTCCGATGCCTCCGAGGTAATGGCTGGATATCTGTGTGAGCGCGATGCCTCCGTTGGCAGAGGTCTCGAAGAGGCCTCTCGACTGCACGCCCATGATGATCGTGACCATGTAGATGATGAACATCAGGATGCCAGTGAACACTCCCGCTTTCACGGTCTCTCTTGCTACATCGCCGTCCTTGCTGACACCGAGGTCCCTTACGACGTTGATGATGACGATGCCGAACGCGAGTCCGGCGATGGCGTCCATTGTGCCGTAGCCCTCGATGAGTCCGTTGAAGAATGCTCCGCTCTGATAGTCTTCTGCCGGTGCCACCTCAGATATCGGCGCTCCCGGGTTGATGAGAGCAACGATCACGAGTATTCCGAGGAACACGAGGAAGAGCGGATTTATCACGCGTCCGATCCATACGGTGATCTTGCCCGGTCTGAGCGAGAAGTACATTACGAACGCGAAGAATACGAATGTGAAAGCGAGCTGCCACAGTCTGTAGTGCGACTCACCGATAATAGGCTCCAGGCCTGTGGTAAATGATACGGATGCGCATCTCGGTATGGCAAAGAACGGGCCTATCGTAAGGTAGAGCGCAGCAGTGAAAACCCTACCGTACCAGCCCGACACTTTGCTCGAAAGCTCCATCAGGTTGTCGCTGTGGGTGTTTCCTATAGCCGCGACTGCGAGTATAGGGATCGTGACCGCCGTGACGCAGAATCCGAGGATTGCCGGCCAGGCATTGCTGCCCGCCAGCTGTCCCAGGTGTACCGGGAATATCAGGTTGCCCGCGCCGAAAAACATTCCGAACAGCGTGCTTGCCACGACGATGGTCTCTTTCATCGTCAGTTTTCTTTTCATATCTTAATTAACTCCCTTCAAAAGCAGGTGAACGGCTCCGCCTGAGGCGGTCCGCTTTTTAGCCATTATCGGCCTTTCTATAGTTCTCTTCGTCCCTCGACCGCTTTAAGAAGTGTCACTTCATCCGCGTACTCAAGATCGCCGCCGACCGGTATGCCATGCGCTATCCTGGTCACCTTAATGCCGGCAGGCTTCAGCAGCCTTGCGATATACATCGCTGTGGCTTCGCCCTCGATATTCGGATTGGTGGCTATGATCACCTCTTCGACATTGCTGTCTCCCTGGAGCCTCTCTATAAGGCTCTTCAGATTTATGTCAGCAGGGCCTATGCCCTCCGCCGGAGAGATCGCTCCGTGCAGCACATGATATGTGCCCTTGTATTCGCGGATGCGCTCCATCGCCATCACGTCCTGAGGTGTCTCCACTACGCAGATCACTGTTTTATCGCGCGAGGCGTCAGAGCATATGCCGCAAACCTCTTTGTCTGTCAGATTGCCGCAGACGCTGCAGTAATGCAGAGATCTCTTTGCCTCCACGATAGCGTCAGCCAGCGTCTCCGCCTCGCGGTCAGTCAGACTGAGCACATGAAAAGCGAGCCTCTGAGCAGTCTTTCCGCCGATGCCTGGAAGCTTGCCAAGCTCATTTATCAGCCTGTTGAGCGAGCGCGGATATTGCTTCATCAGAAGCCGAAGCCTCCGAGTCCGCCCATGCCGCCGAGGTTGCCCGTGATGCTGTTCATCTCGGATTCCTCGAGCTCTTCCATCTGTCTGATAGCCTCATTGACGGCAGCCATTACGAGATCCTGCAGCATTTCAACATCATCAGGATCTACGACGTCCTTGTCGATCTTGAGGTTCGTGATCTGCTTTTTGCCGTTGATCGTTACCTCTACCGCTCCGCCGCCTGCTGTAGTCGTGAGCTCTTTCTGCTCGAGCTCAGCCTGCTTCTGCTCCATCTCAGCCTGCATAGCCTGGAGCTGCTTCAGCTGCTTCTGCATGTCCTTAGCTCCGCCGCCGTTTCTTACTTTAGGCTTCTTGCCGGCTTTCATTCCTTTTCCCATTTTATCCTCCTGTATATGTCAGTCTTCTATGACCGGCTGTATGCCGAAAAGGTCGACTATGTCGCCGATCACTTCACTCTTATTGATATCTTCGTTTATTATCTTCGCTGTCTCTTCTTCCGTAACGACAGCAGCGCCCTCTGCCGCGCCTGCCTTGGAGATGGTGCCCGCCTTCATCGTCACATAGACCTCGCTGCCGTAGATGCTCTTCGCGGCCTGTGCTATGTCGGCTGCCTTGTCTTCGGCGAGCCTCAGCTTGCCCGGGCTGACGATTACGAGCAGTCTGCCGGCGTCGTATTCCGCGCCTGCCGAATAGCGCCCTACGAGGCTCATGAAGGTTCTGTCATGGGCGGATACCGCTCTGACTATCCTGTCCCACATATCTGCAGGACTTCCCGGCTCCTCCTTCTGTACGGAAGCTATCATGTCCGCCAGCGCGTCTGCTGCAGGCTCCTCCTTTACCGGAGCCGCCGGAGCTGCTTTTGCCTCAGCTGGCCTTGCCGGAGCTGCCTCTCTCCTCGGGACCGGTCTGACCGGCCTGGCTGCCGGAGCCGCTGCCGTGTCATCCGCGGACGCGAGCCTTACGGCTGCTGTCTCGAGAAGGATGCGCGGCCTTTCGGAATACCTTCCGAGATTGATGTATTCAGACATGAGCCTGATCGACCTTTCTATGAAGGCCGCGTCGGTCTGCTCTGCCTGCGATCTCAGCCTCGCGATGTTTTCACCCGACGAGCCTACGATGCGCTCTGCTCTTCCGACGTATTTTACTATCATGAGATCGCGCATATGCTTGAGCCAGTCCTTGAGGATCTGTCTCGGATCCTTGCCGCGCCTGATTATCTCATCTATGTATACGAGGGCCTTGCCCGCGTCGCCTGCTATCACCGCGCCTGTCAGGGCGAGGAAGAAGTCGGAGCCCGCTGCTCCTGTGTACTCGAGTACGGCTGCCCTGCTGAGTTCCTTATCCCCTGCGGCTGTGCACTGCTCCAGTATGCTGAGTGCGTCTCTGACAGAGCCGTCGGCCCTTGAGGCTATGGTATACAGCGCGTCGTCGCTCGCCGTGATGCCTCTTTTGCCGCAGATCCTCTTCATGCCCTCAACGAGTTCATCTTCGGTGACACGCCTGAAGTTGAGCTGCATGCAGCGCGATCTTATGGTGTTTCTCACCTTCTGAGGATCGGTGGTGGCGAGTATGAAGATGGCGTGCTCAGGCGGCTCCTCGAGCGTCTTGAGAAAAGCATTCTCGGCCGCGGTGCTGAGCATGTGAACCTCATCGATTATGTACACCTTATATCTTCCGACTGCCGGAGGATATTTGACCATTTCGATGATTGCCCTGAGATCATCCACGCCGTTGTTTGAGGCCGCGTCGAGCTCAATGACGTCTATGAATCTGCCCTCGCGTATGGCTTCGCAGTTTTCGCACTTTCCGCACGGAAGGCTGATCCCCGGATCGCCCGGCTCTCCCTCCATGCAGTTGACGGCCTTCGCGAGGATCCTTGCGGTGCTCGTCTTGCCTGTGCCGTGAGTTCCGGCAAATAAATAAGCCTGGCTCACCGTACCGGTCCTGATCTGATTCTGCAGGATCCGTACGATGTGCTTCTGGCCTATTATCTCTTCGAATACTTCAGGCCTCTCGGCTCTGTATAATGCAGGCTGCATCGCGTCCTCCGGATAAGAAATGCCCGGAGGCATTCTTGATATCTACCTAATAAAATAAGCGGGCGGCCAGCTGTACGCAGAGGCTGGTCTGCGGCACACAGGACAGATCGCTTAATGCTGCTACCTCTCGGTCCTGACATGGTTCACGGAGCCCCATTGCGCAGGGCCCCCGCGCACAGCTGGCTGCCCGCCCGATTTCGCAGTATATTTTACCACAAAGCACACAGCAATGTGAAACGGAGAGCGAATCTTTTTTTAAAAAACACCTGAAAAGCGGAGTGTTCGCAGACTGCTTTTCAGGTGTATTTAGAGCATAATCTCGCTCTTCGCTTTGCTTGTCGCTATCATCTCGTTGAGCTTCTTGGCCGGTCTGTAGAATGCCATTCTTTGCTTGTCGCTATCATCTCGTTGAGCTTCTTGGCCGGTCTGTAGAATGCCATTCCGAAAGCCACCGAGAACAGCGCGAACAGCAGTAGCACTCCGACGCACTTCCAGTACGTATTGCCATACATGCCGCCTATGCATTCACGCATGCCGTCCATGGCATATCTGAAAGGCATGAACGGATACAGCACCCTGAATATCGACGGAAGCACTTCTACAGGATATGTTCCTCCCGAGCCCGCTACCTGAAGAACCAGTATTATAACGCCCGCGGCAAGTCCTATGTTGTCGAGGGCAAACACAAGCGCGTAGTTTATCATCATGAATACTATGCTGTTTATGCACGCGATCAGAACGAATCTGAGCGGAGCCAAGCACTGTATGCGCACGTAGAGCAGATCTCCCGCGGATACCACGAGCGCCTGCGCGATGCCCACAAGCAGGTAGAGCCCCAGTCTGCCGAAGTAGTGCTCATGGAGCCTGAGATCCACGAGATCGTCGCGCTTCCTGACTTTTACCTTTATAAGGACGGCTGTCAGCAGCGCACCTACCCACTGGGCGAGCACCGTGTAGAACGGCGACATCGACGAGCCGTAATTGTCTATCTTCCAGAACACCTCGGTATCCATCGCTACAGGATTCGCC
>CADATR010000073.1 GCA_902790885.1 uncultured Eubacteriales bacterium | reverse complement strand
ATATATTTGCGCTTGCGGTACTTCTGGAGCGGGTGATCGTAATTGCCCGCTTTTAAGATGTCTTCCGACAAAAGAAAACCTCCGATTTCTCGGAGGTCTGTGGTGGATGATTAGGGGCTCGAAATATAGTAATGAGCCTGAAACCCAGTAAAGAGAGGAGGTTCGGCGACATCATCCCTTCCATTACTCAAAAATTACTCAAAAAGCCTCTTATTATTTACAAAATGAGAGGCTTTTTAAATGTCCATTTTTGACCCCCCTACGGGCTTGTTAGTCTTTTTTTGTCATACTAAAATAATGTCACAAGAAAAAGAATTAGTCTTTTCTTCCTCTCTCAAACTCATGCAAAACAGCATCCGGATACCGGATGCTGTTTATATAACAGGCGTAGCTCGCTCCAATCAAGCGAGCTTGTTGGAGCTTGACACCTGATTGAACAGGCGGATACAAAAAGGAGATTATAATATGGACATGCGGGATAAACTGATGGAACTACATTCAAAGGGCTATAATTGCGGACAAATAATCTGTGCAGTCATAGGGGAAAAACTCGAGTGGGACGATAGCACGCCGGAAGCCTTGGCGGACATGTGCGAGAGCTGTGGCCAGATCTGCGGAACCCTTCGTGGAGGAGACTATTGCATAAACAAATTCATTCGTGAAAAGACAGCGCGGGAAGCAGGCATTCCTGTAGAGAAAGTATATGATGAACTATCGGCGGATGCCCAGATGAAGATGATGATGGATGCAAAGGAAATGTCCGGGAATCTGTATGATGAGTTTGAAAAGATCAATAGAGGTCTGCTTTGCCGCGATCTCAGAGGAGACATGATGACTACATGCGCCAAGTATGTTACCGATGTCATCGGAATACTCGATGGTTTATGCACTGATTTAGAATGATATTCAGACTGAGGAGAAAGCTGCCCTTAAGATCGGGCAGTTTTTTTTCGCATGATCCAGAAGAATGCGGTTATAAAACAGACCGCAGCTCCTCCCCAAGTGATAGGATAAACCGAAGCAACAGCCCTGACGGTTCCCGGCGTTACCGAAAAGACCGACAACAGCGCGATCCTGAGCACGCATATATTTGACACTATTATCAGCATGGATGTGATCGAATACCCCATGCCCCTTATAGAGCCGCCGTATACCTCTAAAAATGAATACAGCCAGTAGAAAGGGAATGAAACCATTGCGATCGTAATAGCGCAGCGTACTACTTCAGGGTCTTTCATAAACCACCTGAATACGATGTCCGGGAACAACAGGATGGCACCGGTAATAATAATGGTCACAACCGTGCAGAGTAGGAGCAGTATATTGCTGCCTTTGCGTACGCGTGAATACAGACATGCGCCGGTGTTCTGACCCGTAAAAGCCGTAGAGGCCTGACCGAATGCCAGGATCGGCAAAAAGACAAAACTTTCAAGTTTGTAGTATGTCGCGAACGCGGCGATAGCTACTTCTCCAAATCCATTGACATAGTACTGGACAGCTATATTTGAAACGGTGATCAGCAAAGTCTGTATCCCGGTAGGAAGCCCGATCCTAAGGATACTCTTCAGTATGGACAGATCCAAAGTGATGTTGGATAGTCTCAGGTAAAGAACTTCGTCTTTTCGGCGCAGGGAAATCATGATGAGCACTGCAGACAGCAGCTGAGAGATCAGAGTAGCCCATGCGACTCCGGCAACGCCCATAGGTATCGTGATCAGAAGCAGCGCATCGAGCGCGACATTGATGATCCCGCATACTGCCAAGATCCTGAACGGAGTAATTGAGTTGCCTATAGCCCGCACAGCGCCTGAACACATATTGTAAAGAACGCTTGCTGGAACGCTCAGCATATATATCCGCATATAGGTGGTTGCTGACGGGATGACGCTATCAGGTGTATTCAGAACACGAAGTATCTTCGGCGCAAAAACAATGGCCAATATGGACAGCGCTACGCCGCCGATCAGGCCAAAAGCTACAGATGTGTGCAATGCTTTATCTGCTTTCAACGGGTCATTTGCGCCGAACGCCTGAGATATCACGACGCTGGTTCCTACAGAAATACCCAGGAACAATCCGATCGTGCAATAGATAAGTGTGCTGCTCGCGCCTACAGCAGCCGCGGCTGTCTTATTGAGAATATTGCCTATAAAGATAAAATCAACAGTGTTGTATAGCTGCTGAAAAATACCGCTGCCAAGCAGAGGAAGAATAAACAATATAAGCGGGCCGGTGATTGGCCCGCTTGTCATGTCGACATTTCTGCCGTTTCTTGGCTTCTGAGATAGTTCCTTCATATCTGAAAGTATATTTTTGAATCGGATCATCCACAAGCCCCGTAGGGGGATAAAACCTTATTTTACTGCATGGATCATGAACATCGGAGTTGATGCAAAATTGATTTTATCCTCTTCAGACCACAGTTTTTTCCAGATATCAGTATCTGCATATACAGAAAATCCCAATGAGGAAAGAACTGCAATATCCCAATCTGGCCGCATTATTCTGGACAAAGGTATTTCCAACGCTATTTGTTCCATATCACTGTAGTCCACGTCAGGATTATCATTATGTATGCCTGCTGCTTTGGCGTTTTTTCTGTCTTCATCATATAGTATCCTTGCCTCATCGTTATATAGATACCTATACCAGTTTGCATCAAAATTGAGGAGCAATCCCCTCGGTTTAAGGACCCGGTGCCATTCAGTATATGCGGTGTCAGGATGCGGAAGGTTCCAGGTAAGATTACGGGTAATGATCACATCAAAAGAAGCGTCGTTGAATCGAAGCTCTTCAGCATTCATTTCATGAAAAGTGATTTTGTTGACAAGAACTCCGGCATTCATTTTGGCTTCATAAAGCATGGACGGTGAAAAGTCTATTGCGGTAACCTTATAGCCGGCTTCCGCGAGAATGACAGAGAAGAATCCCGGACCGGTTCCAATATCCAGAACAGATATGCTTCCGCGCGGTTTTTCACAGAAATGTGAACTTATTATGGTATCGATGGTTTCAAGCCAGATATGGTGAAGAGCGCCTCCAAGTTCTTCCTCGCGAATATCAAGTGAGTATGTTGCTGCGCGTTTTGACCAGTAGTTTCTGTTTTCTGCTATTAAATTTTTCTCAGACATTATCATTTCCTTTCTGTCGGATGATCTTTGAAGTTCATCGGTAAGACTCCTGCTGCAAACTGTGCAGTTTACTGTAAAGCCCTTCGACTTTAATCAGCTCGTCATGTGTGCCGGATTCAGAGATCCGGCCGTCGGAAACTACCAGTATCTGATCCGCGTCTGCGATAGTACTGATACGATGAGCAACAATCAGGACAGTTTTGCCTTCCTTCAGCAGATATGTAAGAGCCTGCTGTACCAGCTCCTCGTTTTCAGGATCAAGGAATGCTGTAGGCTCGTCAAGCAGGACGATAGGAGCATCTTTGAGTATAGCTCTGGCAATAGAGATCCTTTGGCGCTCTCCTCCGGAAAGAGACGATCCATTTTCCGAAATAACTGTTTCATAGCCGTTCGGCAATCCGGCAACAAATTCATCGCACCTTGCAGCTTTGGCAGCGGCAATTACACTTTCCTCCGATGCCCCGGTATCTCCAACGCGAATGTTGTTAATGATCGTGTCATTAAAGAGCACCACATCCTGATCTACTACAGCAATGTGCTTGTTCAGGCATTCAACAGAGACATCGGATATATCTTTGCCACCAATACATATCTGTCCCTCGCAGGCATCCCAGAGGCCGGTTATCAGCCTGAGGATGGTGCTTTTTCCCTCGCCGGATCTGCCCACTATCGCAGTCAGCTTCCCTTCAGGCGCGTTGAATGTCATGTGATCGAGCACACGTGGTGACCATGCGTCGGGGTCGTAAGAGAAACAAACATCTTTGAAAGAAATGTCGTAATCATTAAAAGATACGGACGGACGATCACATGGGACGGCCGAAAGCAACTCTTTAAGATTGCTCAGGGATTCTCGCATATAGATAAGATTAGAAAGTTCTCCGATAGCTTCAGCCGCGGGACCATATATATTCAGGACGATCGCGAAGAAAAGAAACATTACAGCCAGATCAATGCTTCCCCGTGTATATAGTAGTGATGCTGTAAGGATGACGATCCCTATACCCAGCTGAAGAAATACTTCAGCCCCCGAGACGAAGACGCCTGCAGTGACTTCAAGTTTCAGAGAAGCTTTCTGCAGTGCCTCCAGATTTTCTGCAAGCTGGCTGTATTTGCTGCCCGACAGCCCGTACGATCTTATTACGGGTTGTCCTTCTATATATTCAAGGATGGTTCGGTTGGTCTTTTTCTTGATGCCGAGCTGTATCTTTGTAAGTCTCGCCTGAGTCCTGAGGCTTAGGATCTGTATCAGAAACGCGACAGGGATGACACAGAAAAGAGCCAGTGCCAGCGTTGTGTTGATAAAACACATTATTACAACAGCAGTGATCTCTGACAATACCGCTGCGATAAGAAAGGGCACTGTGCTGCTCATCGCTGTTTCACATACCGCACAGTCGGCCATAATGTTGCTTATCAGGCTGCTTCTGTCTTTTGTCCCGATATAACTCATAGGTAAATCGATGAGCTGCTCGATGACTCTGCGGCGCATGCGATCCATCTCATGATATGTAGGTATATTATTGGCGCGATCTCTCAGCCATACACCAATAAGGACTATCAGGCATACAGCAACACCGATAGCGGCCAATACAGTAATTTCCATTACGTCAGGAAGAGAACCCTTCGTCGAAGGAAGTACAATTGCTCTGATGAGATAATATATCACCACAAAAGGAAGGAACTCACAGATGTTCTTCAAATAAGCTGCCGCTATTCCCTTATTAAGACTTGAGAAACCTTTTTCCGATAGAGGCAGTAGGTCTTTAAGTTGTCTGATCATCGCTGCCTCCTTCTTTTCTGTTTATATGCCAGTCAAGTACACGACCATAAGATTTCCACATGTCCGCATAGAGACCTTCTTTTTTTAGCAATTCTTCATGTGTGCCTTGTTCGCGGATCTGTCCGTGATCCATTACCAGTA
The DNA here is from genome assembly GCA_902790885.1 of uncultured Eubacteriales bacterium. Next base: position 3,094 of record CADATR010000073.1, on the reverse strand, counting down.
TCTGGTCTGCGTTGATCACTGAAGAAAGCCGGTGGGCGATCATTATAACGGTCTTGTTTCGTGTAAGGCGATCGAGAGCATCTCTGATAAGGGCTTCGTTTTCGGCGTCCTGTGAGGCAGTCGCTTCATCCAGAACAATGACAGGAGCGTCTTTCAGAAAGGCTCTAGCCAGTGCAACTCTTTGGAGCTGACCTGATGAGAGGAAGACTCCGGATTCCTTCAGTATCGTCTCATATCCGTCAGGAAGAGATGTAATGAATGAATGGCAGTTAGCATCGCGCGCAGCTCTGATAACATCCACATCAGACGCATCCTGTCTCCCCGCCTTTATATTGTCACGTACGGATTGAGTAAAAATGTATTCATTCTGTAACACAAAGCTGATGCTGCTCATCAGCTGATCATAAGGGATATCCCGGATATCCTTTCCGCCGACCGTGACTGTGCCATGGTCCACATCCCAGAACCTCGCGATCAGAGAGGATATTGTGCTCTTTCCACTCCCGGATGGCCCGACTATCGCTGTAACAGTTCCTTCCGGAACAGCAAATGATATATCTGAGATCGCTTTGGAAGTACCGTTTTCCTCATAGGAGAACGATACGTCTGAAAAAAGCAGTTCATGCGAATCCAGGCGTTCAGGGGCGGAACTTTCACGCATTGGCGGAGCCAGGAGGAACTCATCCATGCGTTCGATGTTCTCGTAGACACGCATGATCTCTTCCATGACACGGCCGATCTTAGGGATGATCGATGCGGCGGACGGCGCAAGTATAAGATAGAACACCAGGTCTGATGCGTTCTCCATAGGATCTATACCTCGGTCGATCGCGTATAACGCCGCAGGGATCAGAAACAGGTATGCATTGCTCATAAGAGTTACGAACCAGCACATGTGCTTTTCCCAGTTACGTGTATATGGTATGACCATGCCTGTATAGTCTGATACTGCCTTGTTGAATGTCATATAGGCACAGACCGAGCGTCCGAATGTTTTCAGTAAAGTAATACCGCGCACGCACTCAACGGCCGCGTTTTCCATCTCTTCGAGGGCATCATAATATAGTTCCATCATGTGTTTAGCGCCACCGGCACCCATGGAACGATAGTGGAAAAAATATGCTATCAGGATCCCGGCAAGCATTGAGAGCCCGTATTTGAGGTTGACTGTGAGCATCAAAACAATGAGAACAACAGGGTATAAGACCGAAATGACGAGATCAGGGAGCTTGTGAGCGATAAAACTCTGGATCTGCTCGATGCCGCTCCCCATGATCCCGAACTCCTTCCCCGTGCCGGAACTAATAAGGAATCCGAGAGGGAGATGTGAGATCGCATCTGCAAAACTTAGTCTGAAGTCACGGGATGTGTCGAAAGCGGAGATATGTGAAAGTATCAGAGCACCGAAATATGTCAGTACACTCAGGGCTGATCCTGCAAACGCCATAAGACCCATGCGAAGTATCGCTGCATTACTTGCAGATCCGCTTCCCGACAGCAAAGCTTTTACAAGATCGTAAATCACTATGTAAGGGATAAAGTACGCAAGGGAAGAAGCAGCGGCAAGAAAAACAGAGGAGAACATCAGCAATGGTTTGCTGAATGAAATCCGAAGCACCCTTTTGATTATGTCGAGTCGTGATAAACCCATTGCCATTCTCCTCAAGTACAGGAATATGTTGATAATAACATTTAGTGTCTGCACCCATAACCCCCGGGGGAGGATCAATCCTCCGACTTTTTGTAATTTATTTTAAATATAACCCCCTACGGGGCTTGTGACAGTTCGAAAACGGTTTCTATAATTTATTCATACGTAAAGCATTTTTCTGTGCAATAGGAAAGGAAACAGAGATGAAAAACAGAAAGTTTGCGGTGCTGATGCTCGCGCTGGTACTTGTGATTTCTACTTTCACAGGATGCGGATCATCGAAAAATGACAGTGCCTCATCAGATCATGTATTTACTATCGCTTCATCAACTGATTGCGGAGCAGAGGTAAACCCTCATCTGTATCACTCCGGAGCAGCCTTTTATGCTTTGGAAAACATATACGATCCGCTGGTGATGTACGCGGATGGTGAGATACAGCCTGCTATAGCAGATGAGTGGAAGGTCTCAGACGACGGCCTTACATATACATTCCATATTCGTGACAATTGCAAATTCTCAGATGGATCTATCTGTGACGCGAACAATGTTGTAAAGAATTTCGACGCGATACTTCAGGACAAAGAGTCATATGCATGGATGGGTGTTTGCGCCAACATGGATAAGTATTATGCTGTAGATGATAGCACCTTCGAATTCGTGCTGACCCAACCATACTATCCAGCCCTTCAGGAACTCGCTTCCGTGCGCCCTTGGAGAATGCTCGGAGACGCAGGATTCATGGATGACGGTTCGACCATCAATGGCATCAAGGAGCCGATTGGAACCGGTCCGTATGTACTTTCAGATTATAAGGAAAATGAGTATTCAGAGTTTGTCAGGAATGAGTATTACTGGGGTGAGGCTCCAAAGCTCGATAAGATCAGAGTTCAGGTCATTACTGATGGACAGACAGCTGTAAGCGCGCTCGAATCCGGACAGGTAGACATGCTCTACGACAACTATGAGAGTTCACTTATGGGCATCGATACGTTCAAGTCACTTGAGAGTGAGGGCTATGTATCCGCTATCTCGGATCCTGTGCTGACAAGAGTTATCACACTTAACTCCAGCCAGGAACCTCTTGGAGATTTCAATGTTCGCAAGGCGATCATCCTCGGACTTGACAGAGAGACGATGGTCGACAGCATCTTCGGAGGGCTTGAAGAGATGGCTCAGTCCTATTACTGGCCTGGCGTCATGTACTGTGATGTCGGACTCAAAGGATATGAGTATGATCCTGAAGAAGCTGCAAAGCTGCTTGATGAAGCAGGCTGGACACTTGAGGATGGAGCGGAATACCGCACAAAGGACGGAGAGACTCTGACTCTCGAATACTACTATGATGCTTCACACGAAGTTCAGACCAGCTTTGCTCAGATATTCCAGGCTGATATGAAGAAGATCGGCATCAAAGTAGATATTACAGGGGAGGAATCTGAAG
>CADATR010000072.1 GCA_902790885.1 uncultured Eubacteriales bacterium | reverse complement strand
CGAGCAGCAGGTTGTCAGCGAGCTCGTACATCTTCGGCCAGTCGGTGATGTTAGGTCCGAGTATGAGCTCTGTGTCCGGCTCGGCCTTGCCGAATCCGTAGTAGCAGCGTTTTTTGTACACTTCGTTATCGAAGGTGTAAGGGACATGCTCTGTCTCATAATCTATGTCAGTAGCCGCGGTTATGTATCCGCCATTGAGAGCGGTAGCAGCGATCGATCTCGAATCCATGAGAGCGACGGCGCTGATCTGCCCCTCGCCCGGCTTGGAGCCTTCGCGGTTAGGGAAGTTCCTCGTAGTGTGGCGCAGCGAGAGTCCGTTGTTGGCCGGCACATCTCCGGCTCCGAAGCAAGGTCCGCAGAACGACGGCTTTATGACAGCTCCAGCCTCGAGCAGGGCTTCTGTCTTGCCGGCGCGGGTCAGGGCCAGGCTGGTCGGCACGCTCGTAGGATATACCGACAGTGAGAAGTATCCGTTTCCGGTGCTTCCATCCTTGAGGATGTCGGCGGCTTCTACTATGTTGTCGAAAATTCCGCCCGAGCATCCGGCGATGATGCCCTGATTTGCGAGCACGCCCTTATCGCTTACCTTCGACCTGAGATCGAGGTGAGCCTTAGGGAACTTCTTTGCCGCTTCAGCCTCAACGCCTGCAAGTATCTCATCAGCGTTTTCTATGAACTCGTGTATCGTGTACGCGTTTGAAGGGTGGAAAGGAAGCGCTATCATGGACTCCATCTTGTCGAGCTCGATGGTTATGACTGCGTCGTAGTAAGCGCCTTCCTGCGGCTCCAGCTTTCTGTAGCACTCAGGGCGCTTATGGATCTCATAGTATTTCTTTATCTCATCATCAGTGGCCCAGATAGACGAGAGGCATGTGGTCTCTGTCGTCATTACGTCTATGCCGCTTCTGAAATCGTAAGGCAGGTATTCGAGTCCCGGTCCGGCAAACTCGAGCACCTTGTTCTTCACCAGGCCCTGCCCGAAGGTCTCCTTTACGAGAGCGATGGCCACATCGTGAGGGCCGATGCCCTTCTTAGGCTTGCCTGTCACATAGCAGAGGACCACCTCCGGAGGCGTGATGTCCCATGTATTCTTCAGGAGCTGCTTTACGAGCTCCGGTCCGCCCTCGCCTACTCCCATGGTGCCGAGAGCGCCATAGCGCGTGTGGCTGTCCGATCCGAGTATCATGTTGCCGCAGGCAGCCAGTTCCTCTCTCGCGTATGAGTGGATCACGCTCTGGTTCGCAGGCACATAGATGCCGCCGTACTTTTTAGCGGCCGAAAGGCCGAATACGTGGTCGTCCTCATTGATGGTGCCTCCGACAGCGCAAAGGCTGTTGTGGCAGTTCGTCATGGCATAAGGGATAGGGAACTCTTTGAGACCGCTTGCCCTGGCAGTCTGTATGATGCCGACGTATGTGATATCGTGCGATACGAGCGCGTCGAAGCTTATATGAAATATTCCGTCATTGCTCTCCGCGCGGTGCGCGTTCAGTATCTGATACGCGATGGTGCCGTTTCTTCCGGCTTTTTTATCGGCATCCTCTGCCGCCTTCTGCGGAGCGCCGCCGCGCCATTCAGTACCCTGCTGATAATATTTGATCATTGATTCCTTCCTTTCCCTGAAACAATACTGTTTTCAATGGTTTTCAAATGCGGGATCCTTCATCTCCTGATTCTGATTATAGGATCGCGGCAATATCAATTCCAATACAATTTAACCAAAAAATGATAGAGGCTGTCTATCATTTTCGCATTCTGTTTGCTCAGAAAATAATTCTTTTTTTCAGCTGCAAACAGGCTCCTTTTTTATTGACATCGTATACTAAACCGTTATACTGATTGTATACAATGATTACAATCGTATGGAAAACCCGAGGTGAATGATGGATATTATCAACGGAGAAAAATCGAGCCAGCCTCTTTCGGCCGGACTGTACTCAGAGATACAGAAGGATATTCTTTCAGGCGTGATACCTGACGGAAGCAAGCTTACTGAGCAGGTAGTCTGCAAGAGATACAACGTGAGCCGCACACCTGTAAGAGAGGCCTTCAGGCAGCTCGAGGCAGACGGGCTCATTGAAAACATCCCTAACCGCGGAGCCTTCGTCACAGGCCTCTCCAAGCGCGATATATCGGATCTGTTCGATCTGAGGATACTCTTTGAGGTGCAGGCCGTAGAATGGGCCATAAAGCGCATGAGCAGCGAAGAACTCGATAGTCTGGCTGAGAGCCTGGAATTCATGGAGTTCTACACATTAAGGAAAGATGTTGATAAAGTGCTGTCCTTTAATACCCAGTTCCATAACATAATCTACGCGGGCACAAGAAACCGCATGATACAGAAGACTCTGTCGATCTACCATACATATCTGAAATACTCCGCTCCGCATAAGACATATACGGAAGAAAGCCTCAAGTCAATACTCGAAGAGCACAAGGCTATCTACGAAGCCTTTGAGACAAGGAATCCTGCCGCGGGCCGCAAGGCGATGGAATACCATATGGAGCAGTCCAAGCTCCGCCGCATGGCTCAGTATTTCTGAATCATCAGACAGTCTCAGGAATGCAGTGCATGTGAGTCTGTCCCAGCACGCAGAAGCCCTCTGCGTGCGCGCATAAATTACGCAGACCGAAATCTGCCGATCGCAGCTTCAGATACATCTGAAGCTGTTTTGTTTCGGGCTCTCCCGGCGGGTACTGGCTGGTATGGCAGCCGAAAAGCGCCTCGTTCTGCAGGGCAAACATTTCTTTTGAAACTTTTACATACCGGTTGGTCCTTGCCGTCATGTAGAACGCTATCCCTTTCACATCCGCCTGCTGAGATCCCATGCCTTCCGCTATTCCCGGATACGGAGACATATAAGCGACATGCGCTGCGGCCCGGCCCGCGTTCAGATGGTCTATATGACATTCGCGCCCGGTATACGGATCAGGAGCGAATATAAGCTCCGGTCCGAATTCACCCACAGCTGAGGCGATACCCCTTTTCATGTCCTCATAGTCGTAAAAACCGCCGTCGCACAGATCGAGAAAGCGCACATCCTTCACGCCGAGGCGTTCGGCCGATGCCAGCGTCTCCTGCTTTCTGAGCGCGGCAAGCTCGTCCCCTTTTATGCCGCCGGAATGGCCGTCACCGTATCTTCCGTCGGTAAGTATAAGGAAGCAGATGCTCTTCCCCGATGCCGCAAGCTTAGCGGCTGTTGCGCCGCAGCCTATCTCAATATCATCCGGATGCGGACCTATGAACATATAACTTGAAAATGACTCTACCGCAGGCGCGGGCGCCGCGATCTTCAACGCCAGTTTTGTCAGACCCATATACTGCTCCTCTGATCGATCTCTAACATATTTCTCTTTCCGCAATTATTATATCCCGAACATAGCTATTTTCGTGTTTTTTGTTGTGAAATATAGTATTATCAAAGGAAATCTGTTGATATTTCCAAATTTTACAGGTATTGAAAGGGCAAAGAGACAAAGATGAATCTTGTATTTATATCACCTAACTTTCCGGACAACTTCCGGAACTTCTGCGACAGACTGCACCGGAACGGGGTCAACGTTCTCGGCATCGGGGATGCTCCCTATGATTCCCTGCATGACGATCTTAAGAACTCGCTGACCGAGTACTATAAAGTGGACAACATGGAGGACTACGGCCAGGTATACCGCGCCGTGGCATATTTCGCTTTCAGACACGGCCGCATCGACTGGATAGAGTCCAACAATGAGTACTGGCTTGAGCTCGACGCTGAGCTGCGCCGGGATTTCAATGTAGGCACGGGCGTACATCCTGATGAGCTTGCCCTCTGGAAGAGCAAGGCAGCAATGAAGCCTGTCTACAAGGCCGCAGGCATACCTTCAGCCCGCCAGCACCGCGTGTCCGACGTCGAAGCCGCGAAAGCCTTCATCGAAGAGATAGGCGGTTATCCGGTATTCGCGAAGCCGACCGTGGGAGTCGGAGCCAGCGAGACTTTCAAAATAGACAATGAGGACGATCTCCTCGCCTTCTTTGAAGCCGTGCAGGGCATGGACTATGTGATGGAGGAGTTCATCGTTGGAGATATCTACACTTATGACGCGATATGCGACAAGAACGGGGACCCTCTTTTCGAGTCCTCACTCAGATGCGTAAACATTGCCGACAGCGTCAATAACGGCACGGAGTGCGTCATCTTCGTGATGCCTGATATGCCGGCTCAGCTTCGCGATTACGGACGCAGGGCGCTCAAGGCATTCAATGTAAAGAGCCGTTTTGTGCATTTTGAGTTCTTCAGACTGAATGAGGCCCGCAAGGGACTCGCTGAAGCCGGGGAATTCGCCGGGCTCGAGGTAAACATGAGGCCTGCAGGCGGATTCATCCCTGATATGATGAACTTCTCGCATTCAACGGATGTATATCAGATATGGGCCGACATGATATGCTTCGGTCAGAAAAGAAAAGCTCAGGACGGCGCTGACCGCTGGTGTGTATACGTAGGCACCAAGGATACATTCAGCCACGTTCACTCTCATGAAGAGATAATGGAGCGCTACGGCGACAGAATGACGATGTGCCGCCGCGTGCCTGATGTCTTCTCCGAAGCCATGGGCAATCAGCTGTACATGGCTCTTCTCGATACAGAAGACGAGGTTCGGGAGTACGTCAGATTCATCCTGGATGAGCAGGCAGAGTCTGTTATCCCGGGATTATACAGATAGTCAAAAAAGCATGACCCGCGCGGATGCGCGGGTCATGTTTATTATAAAATCATTTGTCTGCAAAACCGGCCCTATTCCTTTGCTGCCGCCTTAAGAGCCGCAAGGACATCTTCGATGTTGTCCATTGCCATTACCTTATCCGCAAGAGCATCGGCCTCGGCCTTAGTCCACTTGGAGATGATGCAGCGGGCAGTGAGAACGAGCACAGGGTTAACGCTGTACTCATCGAGTCCGAACGACATGAGCAGCGGGATCATCAGAGGATCTGCCGCGGCCTCGCCGCACATTCCCACAGGTATGCCTGCTTCCTTTCCGGCCTTGATGATCTGTCTGATGGAGCGGAGCACGGCCGGCTGGAAAGCTGAGTAGAGGTATGCTACCTTGGCGTTCCCTCTGTCTACAGCCATGGTGTATCCTGTAAGGTCGTTTGTGCCGATCGAGAAGAAGTCTGCCTCCTTTGCGAGAAGATCAGCTATCACGGATGCCGCCGCTGTTTCTACCATGCATCCGACCTCTATGCTTTCGTCAAATGCGATGCCCTCAGCTCTGAGCTCGTCCTTGATCTCAGCAACGAGCTTCTTTACGCGTCTTACCTCGTCTACTGTTGTGACAAGAGGCACCATGATCTTGGCCTTTCCGAAAGCGCTTGCCCTTGTTATTGCGCGGAGCTGCACCCTGTACATATCCTCATGAGCGAGGCAGTATCTGACAGCTCTGAATCCGAGGAACGGGTTTTCTTCTTTCTCAAAGTCCATGTACGGGATGTCCTTGTCACCGCCGATATCGAGCGTACGGATGATGACAGTCCTTCCCTCCATCGTCTCAAGGGCTTCCTTATATGCTTCAAACTGCTCCTCTTCGGTAGGCAGATGCGTGTTGTCCATGAACAGGAATTCCGAGCGGAACAGGCCTACGCCCTCTCCGTCGCACTCCATGGCCTTCTTCGCATCCTTAGGCGTACCGATGTTGCAGTAAATCTCGAGTTTATCTCCATCGGCGGTAAGAGTCTCCTTGCCGATGAACTTCTTCAGTTCTTCCTTCTTCTTGATGAAGTTTTCACGCTTGATGATGTACTGCGAAAGCACATCTCCTTCCGGGTTGATGAATACATCACCGGCTGTACCGTCTACAATAGCCGTATCCTTGTCTTCTACCAGATCAACGATTCCCGGCACTGAAAGTACTGCAGGGATCTCAAGAGCTCTTGCAAGGATGGCCGAGTGGGATGTAGGGCCTCCGATCTCAGTGATGATGCCGGCAACATTCTCCTTGACTATCTGGGATGTCATCGACGGTGTGAGGTCTTTGCATACGAGTACGGTTCCCGGAGCGACCTTGCCGATCTCTATGTCCCTGATGCCGAGCAGCTTCTTGAGGATGCTTACCTTTACATCAGCGATATCCGATGCTCTCTGGCGCATCATCTCGTCATCCATTGTCGAGAAAATGCCGTAGAACATGTCGCAGACACCGGTAAGAGCAGCCTCAGCGCACTGTCCGGCTTCTATCATGTTGAACATCTCTCCCGACATCGACGGGTCCGAGATCATGACTGCGTGTCCGAGAAGTATTTCCGACTCCTTAGGACCGATGTTCTTTTTGACATCCTCTGCCATTGCGTATGTTTCTTCCACAAAATCGTCGATGGCTTTCTGAAAACGAGCCTTTTCAGCGGCAATATCAGAGACCATTTTTGTTTCGAAAGAAAGATCCTGCTCAACTATGCGGCAGATGCTGCCGATGCCGATTCCGCGTGATGCTGCAATTCCTTTATACATTTTCTGATCCTCCATTAATAAATTGCTCCCCTGCAAAAATTTGCAGGGGAGCAGAGAAGTATACTTTTATATCAGTCTCCCATTCCCGAATCGATGAAAGCCGAGAGAGCAGCGAGAGCTTCCTCTTCATCCGGACCGTCACAGACGAGCTCGATCTCCGAGCCCTTCTTGATGAGCGCGGTCATCAGAAGCATAACGCTCTTGCAGTTGAAGTCCTTACCATTGTACTTAACTGTAATGTTGCTCTGATATTTAGCTGCCATCTGAGAAAGAAGGCTTGCCGGACGCATGTGTAATCCCAGTTCATTATTGATCGTGAATTCCTTTGATACCATTTTGTTTCTCCTTGATTACTATAATCATCTGTTTACAACGGCTCCCCGCAGACCAATTTTACAACATCTGCAGGTGTATCGGCAAGATGTTCTGCTCCTGAACTGATCAGCTCCTGCCTTTCGCCGTATCCATAGAGAACACCAATAGATTGGATGTCTGCTTCGGCGGCGCCTGTCATGTCAAACATGCGGTCGCCCACCATAACAGCCTGTTCCTTCTGAAAATGATCTTTTCCGGTCGTTGCCAGAAAACTAAGTGCTTCCTTAAGCAGTGAGCCTTTATCGGTCTTCTTTTGTCCTCGAGCCGGCCCTATGACTGCCTGAAAATACTGGTTTATTCCTGTGTGGTTCAAAACTGTCTCAGCCATGTCCCGGGGCTTGGCTGTCACAACAAGAAGTATTCTGCCTGCATTCCGAAGCGATTCGAGCATCTGCACCACGCCTTCGTAAAGTGAGACATTGTATATCCCTTCCTTTTCATAGGCTTCGGTAAAAAACGCACATGCCCGGTCCGCTTCTTCCGCACTCATATTGTAGAATTTCTGAAAAGACTCCCACAGTACCGGACCGATCATTCTTCTCATGTCCTTACGATCCCCCGGATCGACCCCTGACTTCTCCAACGCATAGGTTATCGAGTCGTAAAGCCCTTCTTCAGACTTTGTAAGGGTCCCGTCCAGGTCAAAAATGATGTACTGGTAAAGCGCCTCCATTCTTCTCTTCCTTTTACATTCCGGTCCTGATCAGTGGATCAGGCCGTCCTTATTAATACATTCCGATGCTGAACGCGAATGCGATAAGAACTGCCAGAGGGCCAGTGACCATACGCGAGAACAGAACTGCCGGTACGCCGTACTCGATAGTTTCCGGCTCAGCCTCTCCGAGGGAAAGACCAACCGGTACGAAGTCTCCGCCGACCTGACCGTCAATAGCGAACAGAGCAGGGAGTGCATATCTTGCAGGGATAGCTCCTACTGCGAACTGTGCTCCAAGCAGTGTACCTACGATCTGAGCGATTACAGCTCCAGGTCCGAGGATAGGTGAAAGGAACGGCAGTGAGCAGATGAAGCAGATTACCAGCATTCCCGGAAGTGATCCGGCAAGTGGAGCGATCGTGTTAGCGATAACGTTACCAAGTCCGCTTGCGCTGATGATACCAAGAATGGTTGATGTAAATGCCATGAACGGCAGGATGTTCTTGATGACCATGTCGATCGTGTCACGGCCGGCCTGGAAGAACTTGCTTACTACAGCGCCTACTCCCTTACCAAGGCGAACTACGAATCCCTGCTTCTTTCCTTCGTTTGCAGCAGCGATCTCAGCCTTAGCCTCGTCTTTTGTCTTAGGGCCCTTGTCGCAGCTGCAGCTGCAGGAGCAGCAGCAACTTCAGGTGCATCGCCCAGTACTTCGATATCTTTTTCCTTTACGCCTGAAACGTAGATCTCAGGTGTGATGAACTGTGCAAGAGGGCCTGTTGCGCCTGAAGGCATCAGGTTTACTGTGAAGATACCCTTCTTAGGATATACTCCGCATCTTGCTGTTCCGCCGCAGTCTACTACTGCAACCATTACCTGGTCGTCAGGAAGAGTTGTCTTCCATCCGTCAACAGCTTCGCCGCCTGTGAGCTCTGCGATCTTTGCAGCTACAGGGTGGATTCCGCCGCCTGTTACGCTAAGAACTGTGTAGCAGTTTTCAGTTGGTGTAATTGTGAGAGGGCCGCCCCAGCCGCCATCTCCGGCATTGATCTTAATTGTCTTAAACATTTTCTTACCTCCTCCTCGCTACTTGTTCTTAATCATGTTTACGTAGATCCTCTCAGTGAGAAGGCCTCTGATAAGGATTACGATAAGACCTACTATGAAGTAACGAACAGCAAGTCCGCCAGTGCTGAGTCCAGCCTGCTGAAGTCCCTGTGCAATACCGAGCCAGACAAAGAGTTCGCCTGCATTTGCGTGTGGGAACAGTCCTGTGATCGGGTGTACGAAGCTTACTGCTGCATCGTAGTAAGCTGGTTTGTACTTCTCGTCGCAGAAACGTCCGAATGTGTAGCACATCGGGTTTCCAAGGAAGAAGACTGCCATCAAAGGAAGCAGCGTATACCTGAGGACGGCATACTTTGTAATCTTCTTAGCAAAGTTTTCAACTTTCTCAACACCTACCAGCTTGATTATGGAGTTGACCGCGGTCATAAGGCAGACGAGTGTAGGAATGATTCCTGTTACCCATCCCATGAAGGTCTCTCCGCCGGCACTGAACAGTGACATAAAGCCTTCTGCCAGTTTTGCAACAAATTCCATAAAGTTCCTCCATTCATTTGTTAACCATATCTTCACTGCAATCAGTGAAGATGCCACTTATATATATGACACACCGGTACAGGCATATGCCCCGGTCGCCGCACCGGTGACTCATATCAGAATCGTATTATCTGAGTCTTCTTCCTTTTTTGCCTCTTCTTGTTTCCATGTAAGCTTCCTGCTCTCTGGTCAGATCCCTGTCAGTCAGTCTGACTTCGAGAGCTTCAAGGGCGCGTATGTATCCCTGCCAGCGCTTCCATTCCTTTTTGTCCAGGCCTTCCGTCTTTTCAAGAAGGTCGAACACGCTGCTGCCGACCAGCGCCTCTCCCATAAAGGTGTCTACAGCATGGAAACGTGACAGAACGCCTGACCCGTCAAGAGCCTCCGCCCCGGTGATTATGCCGTCATTGTCACAGGCTATGATCGCAATGTGCCCGTCAAAGAATCTGCCCCGCTTCTGTCCCATGCCGACATTCCCCAGCTGGTGCACCCTGCGGACTGCTTTTCTGTAGTCCTGTATCTGCAGGTATCCTCCGATGGACTGCAGAATTATCAGGCCCAATACTATAAGGAGAAAAATGGAAACGCCGCTAAGCTTCATTAATGACAACTCCTTCTCTATGCTATCTTAGTAGTTAGTATTCTATCCCCTGCTTGTCAATATATCAAGAAATATGTTCTGAGCATCTGCCTAAATTAATGTATCTTTAGCAAAGTTTTGCACTTTTTGCTTCTATGATAAGATTGACACAAATTTATCTATACATTTGCTTTAATCGTTAGCTCTTATGCATTTGATTCTGACTTTTCCCCAGATTTAGGCGTTTTCCTTTCCTATATAGGATTTATTGTTTTGCAAAATTTACGCATTTGTTCTTGACAAATGTTTAAATATGGAATATCATCAAGCTGTAAAATAGAACATCTGCAAAAGCACTTATATAATTAGGAGGAGAAGATCCATGGTAAAAGCAGAACGTCCATTCCTGATCGTCAATCCAAAATCTTATCTCTATGGCCAGAAGAGCCTTGAGCTCGCCATGGCAGCCGACAAGACAGCTGCCGAGACAGGCCTCCAGATCTATTTCACCTGCCCTTACGCAGATATCAGGCTGATCAAGGAGAACACCAGCCACGTTATCGTCTGCGCACAGTCGCTCGATCCTCTGACACCGGGACGCGGCATGGGTCATGTGCTTCCTGAGTCCCTCAAGGAAGCCGGCGCTGACGCTGTTTTCCTCAATCATGCTGAGAATCCTAAGACTGTAGCTGAGCTGAGCGCATGCATCAAGCGCGCAAAGGAGCTCGATATGATCACAGTAGTATGCGCAGACAGCACAAAGGAAGCTGCTGCTGTTGCATGCATGGATGCTGACATCGTTCTGGCTGAGCCTACAGATCTCATCGGAACAGGCCAGGTCGCAGATGACTCATACGTAACGGAAACTGTAGATGCACTCCACAAGGTAAATCCGGACGTGCTGGTCATGATCGCCTCCGGCGTTTCCACAGCTGATGACTGCTACAATGTAGTAAGACTCGGCGCTGACGGCACAGGCGCTACATCGGGCATCCTGAAAGCTCCATCTCCTGCAGTAAGAGTACAGGAAATGGCAGAAGCTATCGTCAAAGCTTATAAAGAAAGAGAAGGAAAATAATAATGAAGATTTACAAAGAGCAGATCAACCTTAAGTCGCACGGCGGCACTCCTACTTTCATCAACATCACTCCTGAGGTAAAGCAGGCGATCGAAAACAGCGGCATCGAGAGCGGTATCGTTACCATCATCTCCCCGCACACTACATGCTCCGTATTCTTCGAGGAGTTTGTACACGACCTTACAGAGGACGGCACTGAATTCCTCCAGGTAGACCTCAACGCAGCTCTGAGCAAGATCATTCCGGATCAGACAGAGATCCCTCCTGCAGGCCAGTACATGTATCCGGGTCCTGAACACTATGCAGACGTTGCTTCGTGGCCTGATGCTGAAGCTTATCTGCCGGGCGGCGACAAGACAGCCCTTCTCAACTGCGATGCTCACATGAAGGCTACCCTTCTCGGCAACAGCGCAACTCTCGAGGTTGAAGGCGGAAAGCTCGCAGTCGGCACAACAGGCTATGTATATTTCGTAGACTTCGACAGAACAAGAGAACGCTCCAGAAGATGCAGAGTCGTCGTAATGGGTGAGTAATCAAGGACAAGGAGGAAATAGAAATGCTTGTAAATTCTAAGGTTTTATTCGAGAAGGCACAGAAAGGCCACTACGCGGTCCCATCCGCTAACGTTCTCGACATGGAGAGCATCAAGAACCACATCCAGCTGGCAGAGAAGCTCGGACTTCCTCTGATCGTCGGAATCGCTGAGAGCCACCTCGGAAACAACATCAGCCTCGAAGACGCAGCACTGGTAGGCAGAAAGTATGCCGCTGAAGCAAGCGTACCTGTAGTTATCCACCTCGACCACGGCGAAAGCTTCGAGACATGCAAGAAGGCTATCGACCTCGGATTCACATCCGTCATGATCGACGCTTCCATGAAGAGCTTCGACGAGAACGTTGAGACTACACGCAAGGTAGTTGAATACGCTCATGCCCGCGGAGTTACTGTTGAGGCTGAGATCGGCCATGTAGCCAGCAACTTCGACGAGAACGATACAGAGACTCTCTACACAACAGCTGCAGAAGCTTCCGAATTCGCTGAGAAGTCAGGCTGCGATTCGCTGGCTATCTCGATCGGCACAGCTCACGGTGTATATAAGGCAAAGGCTATCCCTGAGATCAGCTTTGAGTCCCTCGCTTCGATCCGTCAGGCAACCAATGTTCCTCTCGTTCTTCACGGCGGCTCCGGCTCCGGAGATGACAACCTCAGCCGCTGCGCAAAAGAGGGTATCTGCAAGGTCAACATCTACACAGACCTCTACCTCGCAGCCATGAAGTCGCTCAAAGAAGAAGACCACTCCAGCTACTTCAAGGTAAGAGACGCCCTTCAGAAGGGAATGAACGACTGCCTCGAGCATTATTACAAAGTATTCGGAACAAAAGCTGAGTAGCTTTGATCCGGAGAGCAAAACAAAAGCAAAAAAAGGAGCAGCGGCGGAAGATTTCCGCCGCTGTTAATTTCATTTGTATATGCCCGATATATGTGTCTGATCAGAAGAGATCACGCGCAGTGATCACTCCTGCTCTTTCCTTTCGATAAGATGCTTCGCCATTTCTGTATCGGTGATCAGAATGTTGATGTAACCGCCCCTTATCGCGCCGATCACGGCATCGGCCTTTCTCACGCCTCCGGCTATGCCTATCTTGCTCGGGACCCTGCGTATATCCTCAAGTCTCATTGCGGCAACGCGGTCATTATAGAATCCGAACTGGTCTGTATTGCCATCCCTGTCATAGAACTGCAGGCACATATCACCTACCGCTCCGCGCTCGACCAGTTCTTTTCTTTCAGCTTCTGTCAGGTATCCGGCTTTATGAAGCGTGTGTTCCGTTCCGTCCGGCACGCCTATGCCCACGACCACTGCGTTGAGTCTTTTGAACTCATCCAGTATGTAGTTGACAGCCTTCTCCTGCATAAAAAACTCAAGAACCTTCTCATCTGAGAAGACCGCAGGCGACAGAAACTGTGTGTATGTGCCGCCGAATTTGTCCGCGAATTTACGCGCCAGTTCGTTTCCCTGCACGTCTGTGCCCTCTACAGTGATGCGGCTGATGCTTCCCTCGAGAGCCACAAAAAGGAGATCCGCGTGTTTCTCGTAGGTTTTATTGGTGCTTACAACATTGTTGAGGGTGTTTCCCATCGCGACGCCTATCCTGTCCCCTTCCTTGAAGAAGCTGTGCAGATAGTCCGACGCGCTTCCGAACATGTATGAAGCCGCCTCCTGCCTTGTATCAAGAACGCTGTTCTCAACGATAAGAACATCCTTGAGTCCGTATCTTCTCTCAAGGGTCTTTTCCATGTCTCCATAGTCATAGAAGCGAGGATTGTGCAGCTCTATCGTGACTATGCCCATCTCACGGCCCTTCTGCAGCATGCGCAGCACGGAGGATCTGGAGACGCCCAGATAATCCCCTACTTCCTGCTGGTTCATATTGTCCTGATAATACAGGCTGCAGACCTTGTATATCAGTCTTTCATCATCCACTATCTTTTTCATGTCGATTCAATGTGTAACCATTATTTTTACAAAATAATAAATGCAAATGTGTGTATATTCGCATTATACACAATAAGTCCTCATTTTGCAAACCTTCTTTTTTTGCTCTGTTAACAAATTTAGCTATCAATAGCATAAAAGCATATGTGTATAATGATATGGTTAAATGCTATCATTTATTCATTTGTTCAGAACAAATTGCTTGAAGTTGCTCTTCCTTAGACATATAATTCCAATTGTAGAGGATGTGTATTTTCACGGATGACAAGGAGGTCCAGCATGAAATACGATGTAACAGTTACCGGACTTGGCCCTATGGCACTTGAATTCCTCGATCCTTCAATGGAGATGCCGTTCATTATTCTCTTTAATGAATCCGCACCTGCTGAGCTGGCTGAGCTGGCTGTACTGCACACAGAGGCCGAGCTTACCGAGGCACCTGCTGCAGGAGATACCATGAAGATCGGCGAAAAGACCTATAAGGTCACAGCTGTCGGCGATGAAGCTATCCAGACGCTCAAGGAGCTTGGACACTGCACAGTAGCGTTCAAGGGAGATTCTGAGCCTTACCGTCCAGGCTGCATAATGCTTGATGGTGATATCATCACGGCTGAAGACGTTGCAAACGGCGCTGTGATCCAGATCTTCTAAATCAATACACAGCTAAAAACAACACTTATATAGACACTAATACTGTAAAGCATAGTATCAAACAAGGAGGATATCGTTATGCTTAACATGAACTGGAAACTCGAGCAGAGAGAAAAAGAAGGCAACATCATCAAGGTTGGTATCGTTGGCGCAGGACAGATGGGCCGCGGAATGATTACTCAGATGGTTCTCATGAAGGGAATGTCTCCGGCAATCGTTTCTGATATCAACGTTGATCTCGCAGTTCAGGCATTCAAGTATGCTGAGGTAGCTGACGAGGATATCGTTGTTGCAAACACTCTCGAAGAAGCTAACGCAGGCATCGCAGCTCACAAGTACGTTGCATGCTCCAACGCTGACTTCGTTGCACAGGTAGAAGGTGTTCACGCTGTAGTAGACTGCACAGGAGTTCCTGATGTTGGCGCAAAGGTTGCTACAGACGCTATGGAGCACGGCAAGCACGTAGTAATGCTCAACGTTGAGACAGACGTTGTTATCGGACCTTACCTCGACAAGTTCGCGAAGGATCACGGCGTTATCTACACAGGTTCCGCCGGAGACGAGCCGGGCGCTGTTATGGAGCTCTACTGCTTCGCTAAGGCCATGGGCCTCAACGTAGAAGTCATGGGCAAGGGCAAGAACAACAAGATCGACTATGACTGCAACCCTGACACAGTTCTCGAAGAGGCAACACGCCGCAAGATGAGCCCGAGAATGCTCTGCGCTTTCAAGGACGGCACAAAGACGATGGTAGAGATGACCGCTATGTGCAACTACACAGGTCTTGTTCCTGACGTTATCGGCGGACATGGTCCTAAGACAGCTCCTGGAACAGAAGGAGTCAAGGAGCTCAACGAGATCTTCAAGCTCAAGAAAGACGGCGGAATCCTCAACAAGCACGGCGTAGTTGAGTACGTAAACGGAATCGCTCCTGGCGTATTCGTAACAGTTTCGACAGACAACGCTGAGATCGCTTACCAGCTCCAGTATCACAGCATGGGTCCTGGACCGCTCTGGACACTCTACAGACCGTATCACCTCTGCAACCTCGAGACTCCGCTCACAGTAGCCAAGGCCGTTATCGACGGAGAGAAGACATGCGTTGCCAAGGACGGACTCGTAGCAGAGTGCATCACAAGAGCTAAGATCGACCTCAAGGCCGGCCAGAAACTCGACGGAATCGGCGGATACACGACACTCGGTTCCATCTGCACAGAAGCAGAGGCTGATGAAAAGGGTTATGTACCGTTCGGTCTGATCAACAAGAACGCTGTCATGAAGGTTGACTGCAAGAAGGGCGACCTCATCACATACGACATGGTAGAGCTCGACAAGAACACTCTGATCTACAAGCTCAGAAAAGAGCAGGATGCTATGTACGGAAAGCATGTTCTGTAATCACTCATAAAAAACCACCTATAGATAAAAACTGCCGGATCTTTA